>JACMRI010000016.1 GCA_014376525.1 Bacteroidia bacterium
GCTTACGGCTTTTGGTAGTGGTAATTATACATGGAGTGGCGGAGCAACCTCAACCGCTACTAGCATAACTATAAACCCTATTTCTAGTACTACTTATTATGTAACAAGTACAAGCACTTGCGGTAGCGCCAAAGATAGTATTATGGTAAACGTAACCCTATTACCTATTATTAATATTACAGGTAATAGTGGTTTATGTGCAGGACAAACCACCACACTCATAGCCAATGGTAGCACAGCTTATACATGGAGCGGTGGTGCAAACTCAACTAACGATAGTATTACTGTAAATCCATTAAACACAACCAAATATTATGTTAGTAGTACTAATAGTTGTGGCACTACTACTGATAGTATGCTGGTAACAGTAAACGCAAAGCCCATAATAAACGCCACACACGACACCAGCGTATGTGCAGGCAGTACCGTAAACCTAAGTGCATACGATGGTAATGTATATACTTGGTTACCTACCACTTATTTAACTAATGCCAATAGTGCCACGCCAATAGCGCAACCTACGGCAAACATAACGTATGTGGTTACAGTAAATAAGTTAGGTTGTACTACTACCGATACCGTAACTATTGCAGTACTTACAAATACTACCACTGTAATCATAGTAGGCAAAAATACTATCTGCAAAGGCGATTCGGTATTGCTTGTAGGTAATGCGCCACACGCTAATTATGCATGGAACACTACAGCTAACACTCCTACCATATATGTTAAAAATACTGGAAATTATTGGCTTAATACTATTGATGCCAATGGTTGTAAAGGATCGGATACTGTGCTGATAAACGTATTAAATAAAATAAAAGCCAGTAACGATACTGATGTATGCAAGGGTGAATACATACATTTATTAGCTACAGGTTCAGTTAATGGTACATATAGTTGGTCGCCTACCGTAAATATGATTAATAACACAAGCGCCAATCCGTATGTGCAGGTTACTACATCAGGCTACTATTACGTAACAGCTACTGATGGTTGTAATAAAGATAGTGTGTACATAATTGCTAATCCTTTACCTGTGCTTATATCACGCAAAGACACTACTATTTATTATGGCGAGTTAGTACAACTATATGCTACAGGTAGTAGCCCTATGTTTTGGAATCCTGTAACTACGCTCAATTGTTATTTATGTATTAATCCTATTGCAAAGCCTGATTCCACTACCTTGTACACAGTGCAAACAATTAACAAGCATGGTTGTATGAACATAGATACTGTACTTATTACAGTTATAGAACTGCCTGGATTATATGTACCCAATAGTTTTACACCTAACCACGATGGCGTAAACGATGGTTTTAGACCATATCATAATGAACTAAAAACTATTGAATGGGAAGTATATGATAGATGGGGCGAATTGATATACGAAACCAACAACTTAACCGATTTTTGGGACGGCACATACAAAGACAGGCTATGCCAAGATGGAGTGTATGTGTATAAAATAAAAGCTACCACCAAACAAAGCAAACTTACAGTAAAAGCTGGGGTAGTAACACTGTTTAGGTAATTTTAACTTATATGCCTAATTAATACAAATGCCTCTGCAAATTGTTTACCAACAACAATACCCCAGCGTTGCGCTTGTATTTTTAATGCTTCGGGCGAACGAGGGTGCGGATATTTTCTCTTTTCAAACTCATAACTTTCCATTCCTTTTATTTTAGCATTAATATTTTTTTCTGCCACTTCAATAAATATATTTGGTATAAAATGTTTTGGGTCTGATGATGCACGCCATTCGGTACCCGATGGAGTTTCAAAAGTAATAAGTGTTGTTACCTGTTCATTTTCTATGGGTCTTATGGCTGTAATAACGGCTTCAAATGTACGTTGATGATCAATATTAACATCGCCTCCATGATGTGTAAAAATAATTTGAGGCGAAAAACGTTCTTTTTCTTTTTCTACAACTTTAATTAAGTCTAACAATGTTACGCTATCAAATCTATTATCAGGAAAGTCGTAAATACTCACACTTTGATAGCCAATACACTTTTGTGCGTCCTCAATGTTTTGCTTATGTATTACAAGTTCTTTTTGCCACTCTTGCTCATTTCTTTGGTTGGAGCGAGAGGTAATTCCTTCGCCTAATACTACTACATGAATAGTTGCACCATGCTCTGTAATTAGCTTATTCATGGTTGCACCAAGCCCTAATAATTCATCATCGGGGTGAGCTACCACAAGCATTATTTTTTTATTTTTTAAAATATCAATCATTTTACATTTTAATTAAAACATATCTACCGAAAGAGGTGTACCTCGTTCTATGTTTTGAGTTGCTTTTTTACCTATTACGTCTGTTAAAAATTTAGGCTTTAAGCCAAAACCAGGTCTAATTGAACGTATGTTGTTTGTCGTAAACTCGTCGCCTTCTTTTACATCTTCCACTACATATAACGAACGTGAAAACTGACGACTTTTTTCCACTTTAGGTGATAGTACAATTTCGCTATTTCCCATAGCCATTTCCATTTTACGCACATTCTCCACCATGCTTTTAAACTCGCTTGGCTCCATTGAAAACTCTGCATCAGGTCCTCCCATTTTTCTATCTAAGATAAAATGTTTTTCAATAACAACTCCGCCTAATGCAATAGAACCTAGCGCAACTAATTCGCCCAATGTATGGTCGGACAAGCCAACTAAGCAATTAAATTTATTACGGATAGTGGGTATTGCGTTTAGGTTAATTTCATTAAGTGGTGTAGGATATGACGATGTGCATTTTAACAAAACAATTTGATCATTACCTACTGATTTGCACGCTTCAACTGCATCAATTATATCTTCTTCTCTTGCTATTCCTGTTGATATAATAATTGGCTTTTGTTTAGATGCAGCATGCTTAATAAGTGGTATGTCTGTAATTTCAAATGATGCTATTTTGTATGCAGGTACAGCAAGTTCTTCTAAAAAATCAACGGCTTCATTATCAAATGGCGATGAGAAAAAAATCATACCTAAGTCTTCCGTAATTTTTTTCAACGGAGCGTGCCATTCCCAAGGTGTAAAGGTTTGTGAGTATAATTCAAATAGCGATTTACCGTCCCATAAAGTACCGCCCTCAATCATAAAATCTTTTTTTTGCGAATCTATTGTTATAGATGCAGGCTTTACGGTTTGTAGTTTAACACAATCTGCTCCAGCAGCTTTCATTTCATGAATTGTTTTTACTGCCAAATCAAAATTTTGCAAATGATTACATGATAATTCTGCAATTATAAAAGAAGGTAAGCCTTCGCCTATGGTTCTATTACCTATTTTAATTATTTTCATAGTTTAATAATTTTGTATAACATTCTGGAAGTACTGATACGAAAGGTTTTCCTGTAAAGAATTTAATTCCTCTTCGTCTTAAAAAATCTCTAAAATCTTCATCGTTTTTATTTAGTTCGCCAACAACCTCTTGATTATTCAAATTAAAAATAACGTCGTTGCATTTAATTTCAAAGTCAATTTCATTAAACACAATGTTGGACATAATGTTTTTAAACGCCATAAGTTTTGAATACTCGTTTAACACATCGTGTATTAACGCTGTGTTTTTTTCTTTATTAGGATTGGGATAATAATTTTCTTTTATAATTTTAACAGGAATACCACCTGCTAAACAGCCCGAAGGCAAGTTTTTATTTATTAATGAATTTACTCCTATTACCACGTCGTTGCCAATAGTAACATTTGCTAACACGGTACTTTTGGCAGGCAACCAAACATTATTGCCAATAGTTACAGGACCAAACTGTGCAGGAAAACCTTGTAATACTGGCGGAAACGAGCCGTGTGTCCATACATCTACGTACTCACCTATTCCAACATCGTCGCCAATGGTAATGGCATAGTTTACGTTTAATTTAACGTAAGCACATATCATACAATGTTTTCCCACTTGTATTTTGGAATCGTAGTTAAATTTACCTCCGTGACCTATGATAACATTGGAATCTAAAAACAAATATTCGCCAAAGCTACAGCTCAAACACGTTATGTCGTTTTTGTTTCCAAGTGTAGCATTAGAATTTATAACTAACTCCTCGCCAACTAAAAAAGAATTGTCGCTACCAATAGAAACATTATCGCCTATAACACATTTTGTTGCTCTAATTACAGAGTTTTTCCCAATCTTAAAATTAGCACCTATACTAAGCTCTTCTCCTATAAAACAAGATGAATTACCTAAATCAATTTTTTTCATTGTAAGAGTTTTTTAATAGTTTAAAATTAAACAAAAAAGCTTTATTGTTTAGCTATTTTAAGGTTATAATTAGCATATACACTATCATTTACAACTTTGTTTTTTGTTTTTGTAAATTTCATTTTTTCAAATATTTTATTTGAACCAATGTTTGATTCTTTAACAGTTGCTGTTATTTTAATAGTTGGGTGCAAAGTTAAAAAATGGTTTATAGCCATTTGTAAAATTAATTCTCCATAGCCTTGTTTTCTAAATAGTGCATCAATAGAATAATCTATTTCGGCTATGTTATTTTGTATATCTAAGCGTACTTGCCCTAGCGCAATTTTATTACTTTCAAAATAATACAAAAAAGTATTTTTTGATTTTATCCGTGCACTAAACCAACTCTCATGCGCCTCAATAGGTATTTTAGCTTGATTAATAGAGTTTAACCTAACCGCAGGCTCATTTGCCCATTGATAATAGATTATCGAATCTGAAGCTATTGCAAGCCTCATTATAATACTTCGCTCTTTATCAAATTGTTCAAAAATGGCACTGATATTTATATTAGATTTCCCTGTAAAAAATGAAACTTTGTTTTTGAAATACAATTTTGTATTTTCTTTATTTTCAAAGTCAATCAATTTTGTGTTAAAATTGGTAGCTTTATATCCAATGTTTGATTTAAGTAAAAAAGAATAAATGTTTTTTTGATTAGACACTGTTTTATACAAAAACAAAATACCTCCAACACTTGCATATTCGTAAGCTACAGTACTAGCCGAGCAAATAGCTATTGTGGATAGTTGCATTAAATTACACATATCTGCCTCGCTTACATTAGTATGTATAACTATTGGTAAATGGGTGTTTTTATTAATTATGTTATTTAACTCCGTTTTAAATTTGTAAAAACTTCCTACAACAATATCAATGTGTTTAACACTGCTGTTGCTTAGTGCTAGTTTTAATGCTTTCAACGAATAGTTAAACTCATCGCTTCCACCCATATTAATAAAAACACGATGTGCTTTATTTTTGTAATTGAAGACTGGTGTTATACCTAAAAACGATTTACGTAATATGGAATACTTTGTGCCTAAATATAACTTGGTATAATGTTCTATGGAATATTTTTTAGTGTTAATACCTTCGCTATGATTAATTATAGCATCTGCCACAAAGTGTTTGTCAAACAAGTCGTCAATACATACTAATTTAAAACATTTTTTTTTAATAGTGCGTTGATAGTTGGTATCAAAGTTATAACCGTCAAGCATTATAACATCTTGGCTAGTTAAAATAGTATCGGCTATATATTTAGCTTCTTGTAATATATTTTTATGTGCAGGAAGTTCTATTAATTTAGTACACACTAACTTTATTTGAGTCTTTAAAAAAGTATCTGGACATTGTGTTAAAAAAATACAATCGTATTTTTCGTTAAGCATACTCGCTACACTCAGAAGCCTCATTACATGACCATAGCCTGTAGTTGAACTTCCATCTGCTCTAAAAAACAGTTTGTGCTTTTTCAAAATTATATCCGTGCGTTTAAATTAAAATTATTTACCGTACATTTCATTTGGTCGTACTAACTCAATCGCTTTTTCATTTAGTTCATTAAGTGCTTGTTCGTCCATTGGAGAGTTTTTTATATTTAATAATACAGGCTCTGCCTTGTTCATGTATTCGCTTATGTATCTATCTAAATCTTTGCCTTTTTTAGCAAATGTACAAGCCGCTAAAATACGTTCTGTGGATTCTCCAATTTTTAAAAAACTAGGTATATGCTTTTCAAAATAATCAATAGGCATATTAGGCAATAATTTTAAACGTACTGCATTGCCACTATGTAATGTTCGTAAATTCCAAATTGCAAAGTCACCTACCTCAATATCTAACAATACCGACTTACCCGATTCATTTTTATGCGAACCTTGTTTTACTTTTAATCCGCCACTATGATTCTTATGATCTTGTAAATACAAGCCAAAACGCACAATTGGATAATCGCCTTCCCAATCAGGCCCTTCATTAAATTTCCTATCTACATTATCTCTATGAAACCCCCTAAATCCAACTCCAAACTGAAATGCGCTGTCTCCAAAATAAACAATATCATTCCCTAAAATATTTTTCACAACCGAAATAATACGGTCGTCTAACAACATTTTTCTAATTAATGCTTTACTCATTAAATCGCCTCTTAATGCACGAGCTTGTACTTTTTGAATTGAATAAGTTAATCCTTTTTTCTCGTCAATTTCAAATTGCAGATAACAATCTTTACGAAACGCCTCTATTTCCTCTTTTGTAAAGAGGCTTTTGATAAGCAAATACCCATCTTTTTCAAATTTTTCTTTATCTATTATTAAGTTGCTCATAGTTATAGTTTTTTTTGTTCGATATGTGCGTTAAGGGCTACTAAATTGGGGTGTTCGTTGAGTATGGTTTCTATTTCAATATTGGATAATTGGTGCGCATTGTAGTCTTGTATAAGTTGGCGTACTAATTCAAAATCAGCATTGGTATCAACAGTTATGCGTAGGTGGCTATTGTCCTCAAACTGGCGTACATTGTGTTGTTGCACATTGCCACTTTTATTTTGCCATATATAAGGGGTAACGTGTTCTAGGTCGGCAACATCAGTAGCATTATCGTAGGCCTCTTTTAATAATTGAAACGAAAATATTTCAAAATCGAACCCTCGTGCAAAGGTACGTTCCATACAGTTGCTAAGGTAGGCGTTCGGGTCGTTTAATTCCAAGTAATAATCTATGCTGTCTTTTATCAATTCACCATCTATCAGCGGGCAGTCGGACGTTACACGTACTATAACTTGGTAATTGTACTTAACGGCAGTTTCGTAAAAACGGCTTAGCACATTTTCCTCGCTACCACGGTGGTAATGCAGGTTGTGGGCTACGGCATAGTCGCACACGCAATCGTCAGTAGTATTTATGGTAGTGGCTATTGCAATATCAACACCTGTTTTTTGTAAGCGCTCAATATGATACTGCAGTAGCGTTTTATTGTTTACCTCTTTTAATATCTTACCTGGCAGGCGTGTACTTGTCATACGTGCTTGCGTTATAATTCCTATGTGAGGTAATGGTAAAGCCATTTTATTTTTTAAATTTCCAAACTATTAAGTTAGTAGTATTTAAGGGTACTAAGCCTAGTATATCAGTAGTTAGTTCTACTATTTCAATATCAGTACGGCTTTGTAATACATATAACAAGTTACGATTATAATCGTTTAGCTCCATGTATTTGTTACGCATTAAGCCCATGAGGCTAGTACGTTCGTTTATAACCGTAGGCTCAAAATGCACTACATAGTTTATTTTGTGTTTTTGCTTTTCTAAATTTTCTATAATTACGGTAGCATCGGGTATTTGCTCTATGCTATGTGTGGTAAATATAGTGGTGTTAGGTTTTATAAAATCATAATCGGCAGCGGTATAGTAGTTAAACTCTCTTACGTCGTAACCTAATTTTTGCCCTAATGCTACTGCGTTTTTAGAATATTCGCCACCATAAGCATTAGCACCTAATAACGTTAAATTAAAACCATAGCCACAACCTAATTCACAAATATTTTCGGCAGTATATTTATCTACTGTTGATTTAATAAGGCTATAAAATTCTGTACGTGCCTCTTGTACCGTGGTTTTAAATACATCGTCACCTTTAGATATTATCATTTGTCCGTGTATAGGGTGCATTCCTGCTTGTTCAAATTCTAACGCTTTGTAAGCTTCCATACTATCTAAATCAACCGCTAATAACTTTGCGTATTTATCTAAATTGTACTCGTTTTCTATTTGTTGTACGTTTCTATTTTTACTAAATTCAGTTATTCCCAATAAGCGTTTTGCCCACGGATTACTACTGTTTAAGTATTCGTTTATTGATATTTGTTGCATACTTATGTCTTATTTTTTTTCTAATAAATACATATAATCTACATTACTTGGATTGTCTACATAAGGGTACATTTCTTTTTTTACCAATTTCAAATCAGGAAATTGGTTCATAAACAATTGTGCATAATCGGCTTTCCATAAATAGTTGGTATGCCCACGATAGTTAATTTCAGTGGTTTCGGGAGCATAGTACTCAAAGCCCCAAATGTATTTATTACTGCAACGGTACATTTCCGCCATTATTTTTGGCAAATCATTGGGCGATATATGTATAAGCACACCATTGGTACATACTAGGTCAAAATAGTTATCCTTAAACGGTAAATCGAAACCCGAACCGCATATGACGTTAATGTCTTTGGTTAATTTTTTGGCTTCTTCTACTGCGTAGCGTTGTAGTTCTACGCCATATATATTAGTAAAACCCATCCGTTGCAAGCCGTTTAGTTGCAAGCCTATGTTACAACCTACTTCCAGTAATTTAGATTCTTTGGGTAAATGGCCTAAGAAACTTTCGTTCATTTCTATTTTACTTTTGCCCCAACAGTTTACATAAAATTTATCCCACTCTTCGGCGCTGTGCGTGTTGCGGTCGGTATATTCCTTGCCAAAATCGCCTTTCCAAAAATCTACTTGTTTCGTTTTAATTTCCATTGTATATATTGTTTTATATGTTATGTTTTTTTAGTATTAAAATATATGATCGGCAGCTATTGCACCATTATCAAAAAAATCAAAATAGTAACCGTTCAAAAAAGGTGTGTCGGCTTGTGCTGTAACCCAACCACTTTGCTTGTTAAAAAAATTGGCTAATTCTTTATCAGTAGCTAAATTAATATTTTTAATGGCATTGGGTGCTATTTTTATTGTACGTGTAATGGTGTTATCGTCCTGCTCTCGGTAAAAATTTAACGTAACATTAGCATTAGTTGCGTAGTGCTTGAGCGATGCCGAATTGGTAAACACAATTTCGGACGTACCCACGTTTACAAACGGTGCCCATCTAAACGTACCTTGTTTTTTTAATACATTGGGGTTGCCCAGTTGTGGGGCAAAACAAATATTGCAAGGTAATTTTGCCAAATTATTTCCTACTCCTATGTTTAGTCCAAATTTTATACGTGTAGGTATTTTGCTTTTATCGTTCCAGTTGCATATTAGGTTTACGGTTGTAGCAGCAGTAATATCAATGCCTTCGGCTATTGCTATGGTTTTAAAATCTATTTGTTCGTATTTATCGTCGCTGCTTTTTATAAGCGTGTAGTTGGTTAATGTTTTTAATAAATTACCATCGGCATCATAAAACGCATAACTCAAATGAAAATCAGACGGCGAAAATATAGGGTAAATAGCTATACGTGTATAATAATTGTTGGTAATGTACAAAGGTATAGATACAGAACTATCGTTAAATAACTCATCTTTTCTGTTCCAAAAAGCAGCCACATCGTTTACGGTAGAGTTGTCGTAATAGGAGTGTGTAATACTTATGGTGTTTGTTTTTTCTTCAAAATTACCTACTGCAAAACGAGGAAAAAAACCTTCGAGGTTATGCCCCAATTTTATTGCACCAGCCTCATCACCCAACAATTGTTTTAGATTAACGTGTTCTTTTAATTTTAGAAACACGGTTTCAAACGGTTGTAAAGGAGCAATACTAAACGTGCCTTTTGTGGTATGTTGTTTTGCGTTGTTTATTTCGTAGGTAAATGTGGGGTGTTCGTTTGCCATTGCACCATTTGTAAATGCTACAAAAGGCGATAAATTATCCCTACCATAAATATCAAAACCAGTTTCGCGTACTTTATATTCTTCGTTTTTGGCAAGATCTTCAATGTCGTTATACAAGCGTCCTACAGAGTGAACAGCTGTACTAAAATCATCGCCAAAATACACTAACACAAATGCAGGATAGGGATATACCAAATCTTGTGTTGAAAATATTTCTAACTCTAACGAGCCTTTAAAATCAAGGTCTGCGGGCAATTCAAATTCATCTAGTTGTATAGAAAATGCTTTGGCAGTATTTATAAGTATGTATTTGCGCGCCATAATTTGCCCTGTGGCACTACGCAAGGTGTAGAGTAAACCTATCTCTTTTATTTTGCGCTTAAGCAACCAATATCCCATAAAAATAATTTTACTAGAATAGTGTTGATTATGCAACACAGGAAATATAGCCGACGAACGAAACGTGGGTTTTTGAGCAAGTAAAACATCTTCGCCAATACTTTTTACGGCTTGCAAATGGCTGTATATAGTTCGCATACGATATTTTAATTAATATATTTTAAAATAGTATCTATTACAAAATCTTGCTCTTCGTTGCTCAATGCAGGATACATAGGCAAACTCAAGCATTTATCGTAATAGGCTTCGGCTAATGGATAGTCGCCTTTTTTGTGTCCAAATTGTGCGTAGTAGGGCATTAAATGCACAGGTACATAATGTACTTGTGCAAATATATTTTGTGTTTTTAAATGGTTGTATAAACCCAATCTATCGTTGGTTTGTATTACATATAAGTGGTACGCATTACCATGGTATGAAAGCGGTGTAGTTACTTTGGTGTTAGCAAAAGCGGCATCATAGCGTGCTGCTATTTCACGTCGGCGTGCTAAACCTTCATTAGCTCGGGCTAATTGAGATGTACCCAATGCCGCCTGAAAGTCGGTTAAACGGTAGTTGTAGCCCAACTCTTGCATTTCGTAATACCAACCACCTTGTGTTACATCGGCAGGGTTGTTGGTAAATTTAGTAGCATCTTTGGTTATACCGTGTGTGCGCAATACATTTATTTTGTCGTATAACCTTTTGCTGTTGGTAGTTATCATTCCGCCTTCGCCAGTGGCAATGTGCTTTACAGGGTGGAAGGAAAATATAGCTAAGTCGGCAAAATTACCATTGCCACAGTGTTGTTGTACATTTTTACTATCCACAAAATAACCACCTGGAGCGTGGCATGCATCTTCTATTATCCAACAATCGTATTCGCTGGCTAATGCTCTGTATGCCTCCATATCTACTGTGTTTCCTGCAAAATGAACGGGTATTATTCCTTTAAAATATCCTTTGGGCTTGCTGCTTAATAGTGCACGCACTTTGTTTATATCTAATAAAAATGTAGCTGGGTTTATATCAGCAAAGTGCACTTCGCCACCGCAGTAGCGCACACAGTTGGCTGATGCAGCAAAAGTTATAGGCGATGTAATTACACGTGTAGTTTCGTTTACGTCCAACGCCATAGCGCACAAGTGCAATGCCGCAGTGCCATTTGCTAATGCTATAGCGTATTTAGCACCTACATAGTTTGCAAATTTTTCTTCAAACTGAGCTATGCTTGGGCCTTGTGTTAAGTAGTCCGATTTTAATATAGCAACCACCGCTTCAATATCAGCATCGGTAATGGTTTGACGACCGTAAGGTATTGCTTTTGTACTTATTTGCATCGTATTTTAATTTTTTTTAAGCTATAAAATCAGCGTCTACGTGTGTTACTATAAGTTGGCGCAAACTTTCTATAGTTTCCCATTCTTTATTATCGCCCGAGTTGTACTGAAAGCCTTGCGGAACAAGGTTTGCGTTAAAATGCGCAATATAATCGGTAAGGTTAAACATAGTTACTTGTGGTAATATTGCGTAGTATTTACCCAAATCATAAGTAGTAAACGAGTCTGATGAGGTTATCATTTCTTCATGTACTTTTTCGCCAGGACGAATGCCTACTACCTCTTGTGTGCAGTTTGGAGCTACGGCAGTAGCAACATCGGTTATTTTGTATGAGGGTATTTTGGGTACAAATATTTCGCCTCCCCAAGCAGTATCTAATGCGTGCAACACCATATCTACACCGCCTTGCAACGATATGTTAAAGCGAGTCATGTTAGGGTCGGTTATGGGTAGCACACCTTCTTTTTTCTTTTTCATAAAAAACGGAATTACCGAGCCGTTAGACCCCATAACGTTACCGTAACGCACTACCGAAAATTTAATATCAACTTTACCTTTGATGTTGTTAGCGGCTACAAATAATTTGTCGGAACATAATTTTGTAGCACCATATAAATTAATTGGTGCTGCAGCTTTATCAGTAGATAGTGCCACTACTTTTTTAACCTCGGTTTCCATAGCTGCATTTATCACGTTTTCGGCACCCAATACGTTTGTTTTTACACATTCCATAGGGTTGTATTCGGCTATTGGTACGTGTTTCATGGCAGCAGCATGTATTACGTAATCTATATCTTTAAATGCTTTTTTTAATCTATCGGCATCTCTTACATCACCAATAAAATATCGCATTGCAGGATATTTACTTTGTGGGTAATCCTGCGCCATTTCAAATTGTTTTTGCTCATCACGTGAGAGTATAACTAAACGCTTTACGTTAGGATATTTTTCTAAAATATTTTTGGTTAAATGTTTCCCAAGTGAGCCTGTGCCGCCCGTTATTAAAATTGATTTGCCGTTTAAATCTAGCATTGCTTTAGGTTAAAATTATAATTATTCAAAGTTAATAGAGTTAAACGATTTAACAACTATTTTGGGTTTGAAAATTTTAATCTTATAACATGTATTTTGCAGCTACAAATTCATTAAGCTATCAATGTGTTGAAATTCGTTTTTGTGTTTTTTAAGCCAATCCAAGTCTTTATCCCACCATTTTAATTGCTGGAGATACGTTATTTGCTCAGGCGTAAAACGGTTTTTAATAACTTTAGCAGGCACTCCACCCATAATACTGTAAGGCGCTACGTCCTTAGTTACTACAGCCCCTGAGCCTATTATAGCTCCATCGCCTACTTTTACTCCGTACTTAATACTTACGTTATTACCTATCCATACATCGTTGCCTATTTCGGTAGTTGGATATTCGTTAATCAAGGTTTTATCCACAATAACTAAGCCCGACGCTTGACCTAGTGTAGAATAAAACAAAGGGTGCGTAGACACAAATGCTGATGACGGATGTGCGCCCATACCAGTATTTACATTGGGTCCTATGCAGGTAAACTTACCTACTTTGGTATTATATAGTTGTGTATTGCGTGCTACATAACTATAGTCGCCCAGTTCAGCATTTAATAATCGTGCGTATTTATAAACTTTATTGTAGTGGCCAAATGAGCAGTTAGTAACCTCTGCCATGTATTCTAGTTGCAAATGTTGTTTACGGTATTTTAATTGTAAATATGTTTTTTTAAATAACCATAGCAACCAATAGCTGATAGGGTTTTGGAATAATGCTAACATAGTGTATCTAATTTTTTGCGTTCAAATGCGTCTATAAAACTAATTTCGCTTGCGTTATATATGCTTACGTTTCGGTATTTTGCATAATTATTTACGTTAATATATCCATAAAAACTTTTGCTTAATGTAGCTAATATTTCGTGCATTTTAAATGTTAGCGTTTGGGTGCTATCCTTGTAAAACATTCGGTATTTTACTTGCTCTTTATTCTCGTAAAAATGAATGTCTTTCAGGCACAAATCATTATTTTCATTTACATGTAAATTCTCATGCCATGTATGGTCGGCTCCTGTTAAGTATAGTTTTTTAAAACCTATATTTATTCCAGCAAATAAGCAGGCTACCAATACATTTTGACTTTGAGGCATGGCAATATTTTTAGTATATAAAAAGTTTCCTAAAACATTAAATCCTTTAAAAACTACGTAATTAATAAATCGCACTTCAATATTTTTATTGTTGGATATAAGGCTGTTTAATGCTTTGGCATTTTTAGCTTCAAAGGGTAATATTAATTGCAACTTCCATACTGTTTTTGTTTGCAAACTATCATAAGTTTGCTTTACCAAGTCGGTAGGATTATCATACCAATAATTAGGGTCAAGCATCAAATAATAGCTTGGTTTTAACAATTCGTACTCATTGGCAGTAGCAAAATTATTTACGCACAATAAATCGGTTTTTAATAAAATAGTGCTATGTTTTTCTAACGTTGTTTTTAAAGAAGGTCCATTGCCCAACACAATGCAGGTATCGTTTGTAGCCTTAGGTAAATCAACCCCACGCTTTGATTTTAAAACAATTTTACCTAACGAAAAAAGTGTGTTTATTAATTGCGAAAAAAAATGGTCAACGCTTTTTATAAAATTCATTGGTTAGTTACTTGCGAAAAAATATACCATTGCATTGCAATACTTTTCCTGTTTCGTTATTAGTAAATGCAGGGACTATACTGGTTAATTCAAAACCTTTGTCGCTCATGTAAGCTAGTATTTGAGGTAGTAACCACGTTTGATTATCGTATAAGGGCACTAATGAAATTTCTATTTCTACACCTTTGGCTTTGCTAAGCATAGTTTGGGCTCCATTTATAACGTGTTGTTCAAAACCCTGTACATCTATTTTAATAAAAATATTTTTGGCAGTACCTATGTAATTAACTCCCACCTCATCTAAGGGAAGCACTTGAACCTTTTCTTTACCAATAATTTTAGATTCGGGCGCACCGTTATAATGTTCATCCGTCATATTTAGCAAGGTACTGCTTACCAAATTTTCGGCAATATTAATTTCTATTTGTTCGTTTACAGCTCCTATTGCGCAACGTGGTGCTACTGTCCAGTTGGGGTATTTAGCACTTGTTTTGCTTATAACTCCGTGCGCTGCCGATAGTGGCTCAAACGATACTATTTTATTGGTATAACCAGTATCCATAATGCCTGTGGCATATTGCCCTTTGTTAGCGCCAATATCAAAAACTAAATCAATACCATAATACTCAAATAATTTTATACGGCGTAAATCTTCGCTAGTAGCAGGGTTATACTTACGAATTAAAATTCCAAATTTCTCGAATGTTTTTTTTGTAATGCGTTGTAAGGTGTTCATTGAATGTAGTTAAATGTATTTGCTCACAATAATAATTATTTTTACAATAGTAACCTTTATTAAATTTAATAAAACGATACTAAAGCACGGCATAAGTCCGTAGGACTTATGAGCGAGTGGGGGTGTAAGCTTATTTACTCTAATTATTACCTTACTCTAAAAGCCCGTGGTGAACGAAGCCGAACCATTAACATAATATTAAACTTAGCTTGCCGTATAGCTTGCCGACCCTTGGTTATGTAACACTTCGCTAAGATGAGTAATAACTCTTTTCATTGTTACACAAATTTAAAATTAATACTACAATAAACTTCTGCAATATTCACTCACAATTGAAACTGATACTTAGACTCTGCTCAGTAACCAGCTTAACACTTGCTAGAAAACCACCAACTACATAATACGTGAAACACTTACAAGAACTGGGGAGATTTTTAAAATTTTATGCAAGGTAACATAGCTATGTTGCGAGGACGTATAGTTGATTTTGAGTACGTATTCCCTGTGAAATCAGCAGGAAAGGCAAAGCCAGCACCTCCTCCTCCTGTCCCCGAATGACTAATAAAAATAGAACCAGGAATATTAAGAATGCCATCAGAATTTAATATTTTGTCCATATATGTTCCAAATGAACAACTTGGAGAGCAGTCTGATTGTATATACCCTCCAACAGCAGTTGATTGTTGCCCACTTCCAATAACCCTTCCCGCATCTACACCACGTCCTTTATCAACCCCGCGTACAAATTCTCCACGTAAGTCTGGTAGTGTAAATGTAGTGCTACCATCGCCTACACCGTATAGTGTACCTATGGCAGTAAATAACTCTGCGTAAGTAATACGGTTTACGGCTTGTCCATTACATTCCAAGTAACCATTGGGTGCAGTAAAATTGGCAAAATAACCTACGCTACCTGCAGGAACACTTACACAATCCCACTTAGTGCCGTCATAAATATATATACCCTTTAGGTTAGAATCATATACTTGTAACCCATCAATAGGGCTTGCTATAGCTTTGCGTTGTGCGCTTGTCATACGTGGCATAGCAAAGCCACCAGTGGTGCTGGTTACGTCGAGCTTGGCGGAAGTTGATGGTGTTCCGTTATTAATACCAATATTACCTGTTAATGGAGATATGTAAAATTTAGTGTTGAATGTAGTTTGCGCGTCGTCTATATCTCCAATTTCAAAACACCCACCAGCACCTATTCTCAAGTCCCAGCATTTTTTATTTAGTGCATATTCTTCATCTCGCAATAACAATCTTGGAAAGCCTAAATTAGCAGTTGTATAGGGATCATGAATTTGAATTGTTGTAACTGCTCCACTAAATGCTCCCATCACATGTAGTTTATCTAGTGGCGCATTAGTACCTATACCTACATTACCATTTTGCTGTATTACCATTTGCGCTCCTAGATTACCCGCACCAACAGCGGTGTTAAAATAAAATTTATTGTTGTCGGCACTACTGTTACCTATTTCCCA
>JACMRI010000122.1 GCA_014376525.1 Bacteroidia bacterium
CTACCCCACTCCCATCAACTCTTCTAAGTAATGTTTTTCTATCCCAAAATATAACTTAGTAGCTTTTATTTTTTGTAATAGTTCTTGTTTTTGAGCGAGTGTTTTGGGTTTTTTTTCGGCTATTATCATTACGTTTTTGGGCGTATGCTCGCCCGCTATAAATTCTACTACTTTGGTGGTGTAGTCAAAATATTCGAGCAACAGCGCACGCATACCATCGGTAAGCATTTCGGCTTGTCGCTCTAGGAATATTCCGTGTTTTAGCATAAAATCTAGTTCGTTTTTGGTTTTATGTTGTTCCAACTGTCGGCGTATTTGTTTGTGGCAACATGGTGCTACCACTATTAGTTGTGCATTGGCACTTATGCCTTTGTATATAGCATCGTCGGTAGCGGTATCGCAAGCGTGCAAGGCTATAAGCACATGCAATTGTTCAGTTTCAAAATCTTTTATTGTGCCTTGTACAAAGCTCAATCCGTCAAAGATAGCTTTTTGCGCTATGGTGTTGCACAGCGTTATTAATTCGGGGCGGTACTCCACTCCTATTACTTGCGCTTTGGTGGCTAGTACGTTGGTTAAATAATCGTATAGCGCAAAGGTTAAATAACCTTTTCCAGCGCCCATATCTACTATTTTAAGGGTTTCGTGTGTGGGTAATTTTTTTATAAGGGGGCTAAGTAGTTCTACATATTTATTTATTTGTTTAAATTTATCTTGCGCCGCAGGGTTTACATTGCCATTATCATCGGTTATTTTTAAGTGGTGCAAATAGGCTTTGCCCTCCGCTCCTATTATTCGGTTTTTAGGCACATTATGTTGTAACGATTTTAAGTGCGTGTGCGTAGGTTTGGTTTGTTTTAAAATTGGTTTTTGGGCTTGGTCAAATGTTACATCTGCAGTAAGTGTAAACAACGCAGCGTGATTAAACTTTGCCGTGGCTATGTAGTTAGTAATTAATAATACACCTTCGGCAAGGTCAAAGTTTTTAACTATATCTTTAGTTTTGTAATGGTAGGTAAAACTTAGCTTATCGTGCTGTTTTACTTGTATTTTTTTTATGTACACGTTTTTCAATTCGGGTATATCGCCTTTATAATTGCCTAATGCAATTTTTACAAAGGTATTTTGTTGTATTGATTTTTGTAATAATGAGGTGTAGGTTTCTTGAGGTGTCATGTGAAAGTTATTGGTGTAATGCACTTACAAAAAACGCTTTGCAAGTATTTGCAAAGCGTTTTTTGTAAGTGTTTAAAATTTCACTATTTATTTTTTCACTTTTATAATTGGTTCTTTTAAGTTAATGTTCATCAAGCGTTTACCTTCACTTTCTGTAATTTCATAATTACGTACACGCGCTCTCAAAATTCCTGGTTCTGGAGTTTGGATAATGTAATAACTTTTACCAGCTTGCGTAACAATTGGTGTACTCGATCTATCTTCAGCTTTGCTAACTATAATGTGTGCCCCCTCATTAGCCTCAAAACACAAATAGCCTTTACCTTTGGTTTTACCTATATATTTATCATCGTTATATACTTTAATTCCTGCAGCCCATCCATAGATTGACGGTCTAAAAATATATACTTTACTTCCCTTGATATTAGTAGTATGTGCAAAAGGAACATACTGCTTAGTTGTACATGATATAGCTGCAATAGCAATAATAGATGCCATACATACTAATTTAATCGTTTTTTTCATCTGTTTTTGTTTCAATTGTTTTTGTTTCATTTGTTTTTGCAACTCAAAAATTCCTAAACAACTACTATGCCAACTTTTCATTATTGCACAATCAACTCCCGCAGGCTTCGCAGGCATCTGGGTTATCCAACGAGCATGATATATTATCCATGTTTTGGTTGTATTGGTTAGTTATTGTATTTTGTGTATAAGCCTCTATGCGTACTTGTGCTAATGTAGCATTTGGTGTAACTACTGTATTACTAATAGCACTTGTAGCCGCACTAACGGTTGATGCTGTAGTTGTTGTAGTACCTTTTAATGCTGCCGCGCTAGTATCAGCAGTAAACTTAATAGCATCAGTAGCTGCTTTAGTACGCAAGTAGTACATACCTGTTTTTAAGCCTTTTTCCCACGAGTAAAAGTGCATTGAAGTTAGCTTAGCTGCATTTACGTTTTCTACAAATAAATTCATAGATTGCGACTGGCAAATGTATGCACCACGGTCGGCAGCCATGTCTATTACTGTTTTTTGCTTAATTTCCCATACGGTTTTATATAGTTCTTTTAAGTTACTAGGTATTTCGTCAATGTGTTGTACTGATCCATTACCTACTATTATTTGATTTTTGAGATTATCATTCCACAATCCTAATTTTACCAAGTCTTTAAGCAAATATTTATTTACCACCATAAACTCTCCCGATAGTGTACCACGCTTGTATATGTTTGATGTAAATGGCTCAAAACACTCGTTATTACCCAATATTTGCGATGTACTTGCTGTTGGCATTGGTGCTAATAACAACGAGTTACGCACGCCATATTTAAGTACTTCTTCTTTTAATATGTCCCATTCCCAACGTGGGCTTGGCGTTACATTCCACATATCGTACTGGAATATCCCTTTTGATACTGGGCTACCAGCGTATGTTTCGTAAGCTCCATCTACTTTGGCTAAGTCTTTGCTTGCCGTCATAGAAGCGTAGTATATCGTTTCAAATATCTCTTGGTTTAATGCTTTTGCTTGTGCCGATTCAAAAGGAAAACGCAACATACAAAACGTATCAGCCAAACCTTGTACACCCAAGCCTATAGGTCGATGGCGCATATTAGAGTTTTTAGCTTCAATTACTGGATAGTAATTTCCATCTATTATTTTATTTAAATTTAATGTAATGGTGTAAGATATATCAAATAGTTTTTGGTGGTCAAACTTACCATCAGCGGTAACAAAACGAGGCAAAGCTATAGATGCAAGATTACATACTGCTATTTCATCGGGTGCGGTGTATTCTATAATTTCTGTACACAAGTTACTCGATTTTATAGTACCTAAGTTTTGTTGGTTTGATTTACCGTTGGCAGCATCTTTAAACAACATATACGGGTTGCCCGTTTCCATTTGGGCATCAAGTATTGCATTCCACAATTCACGTGCTTGTATGGTTTTGCGTCCTTTATTTTCTTGCTCGTAGCGTGTGTATAACGCTTCGTGTTCAGTTCCCCAGCAGTCGGCTAAGCCTGGCGCTTCGTTAGGGCAAAATAGTGTCCATTCGGCATTGTCTTTTACACGTCGCATAAATAAATCGCTTGTCCAAAGTGCAGTAAACAAATCGCGGGCACGTGCTTCTTCCTTACCATGGTTTTTACGCATATCCAAGAAATCAAAAATATCAGCATGCCATGGCTCTAAGTATATGGCAAATGAACCTTTGCGTTTTCCTCCACCCTGATCTACGTAGCGTGCCGTATCATTAAACACACGCAACATAGGTATAATACCGTTTGACGTGCCGTTAGTACCTTTAATGTACGAACCTGTAGCACGTATGTTGTGTATAGCTAAACCAATACCTCCTGCTGATTGTGATATTTTGGCACAGCTTTTAAGTGTGTCGTATATGCCGTCAATACTATCATCTTTTGCTGTTAATAAAAAGCACGACGACATTTGTGGCTTAGGTGTACCTGCGTTAAATAAGGTAGGTGTAGCGTGTGTAAACCAACGCTCGCTCATTAAGTTATAGGTTTCAATTGCTGCTTTAATGTTGGCTTTGTGAATACCAACTGCTACGCGCATAAGCATGTGTTGTGGGCGTTCCGCAACTTTGCCGTTAGTTTTTAACAAGTAGCTACGCTCTAAGGTTTTAAAGCCAAAATAATCGTAACCAAAGTCGCGGTCATAAATTATTGCCGAATCTAATTTTGAAGCATTGGCTTTTATAATTTCGTACACGTCATCGGCTATTAGCGCAGCGTTTTGCTTTGTTTTAGGGTCAATGTAGTTGTACAAATTAGTCATTACCTTACTAAAACTTTTCTCAGTGTTTTTGTGCAAGTTTGATATTGCTATACGTGCCGCCAACAGTGCATAATCGGGGTGAGTTGTAGTCATACTTGCTGATACTTCCGCGGCAAGGTTGTCTAACTCGGTAGTAGCTACGTCATTATAAATTCCCTCAATAACTTTTATAGCTACTTTGGTTGAATCTACGTGTGTGCTATCTAAGCCATAGCTTAATTTTTGTACTCGCGCTGTAATTTTGTCAAATTGTACAGGCTCTTTTCTTCCGTCTCTTTTTATAACGTACATCATGGTGTATATGGGTATTGTGTTGTATATAGTTTATTATTTAAAAATCTGCGTCTAACGAAAACTCGTTGTCTTCTCTATTGCCTGTTACTCCTGCTTTTTGATACTCGGCAACACGTTTTTCGAAAAAGTTAGTTTTGTTTTGTAACGATATTAATTCCATAAAGTCGAACGGATTAGTGGCATCGTATATTTTAGGGCAATTTAATGAGAGTAATAAGCGATCGGCCACAAACTCTATGTATTGGCACATAAGGTCGGCATTCATACCTATTAAACGCACAGGTATAGCATCACGCACAAAATCTTTTTCTATAGCTACAGCATCGGCTATTATTTCTTGTATTTGGCTTACTGGTATTTTGTTTACTAAGTCATTAAACAACAAGCAAGCAAAATCGCAGTGCAAACCTTCGTCGCGGCTTATAAGTTCATTACTGAATGATAAACCTGGCATTAAGCCACGTTTTTTAAGCCAAAATATAGAGCAAAAACTTCCGCTAAAAAATATTCCTTCTACTGCTGCAAATGCTATTAAACGCTCGGCAAAGTTACCGTTGTCTATCCAACGCAAAGCCCACTTAGCTTTGTGCGCCACGGCTGGTACGGTTTCCAACGCATTAAAGAGCATATCTTTTTCTGACGGGTCTTTTATGTAAGTGTCTATCAACAACGAATAGGTTTCGGAGTGTATGTTTTCCATCATTATTTGAAAACCATAAAAACAACGTGCCTCAGGATATTGTACTTCATTAAGAAAATTAACAGCTAAATTTTCGTTTACAATACCGTCGCTTGCTGCAAAAAATGCCAACACATGTTTTATAAAATGTTTCTCGTCGTCGTTTAGTTTGGTGTTCCAATCTTGTATATCGGCACCTAAATCTATTTCTTCGGCAGTCCAAAAACTTGCTTCTGCTTTTTTATAATACTCCCATATTTCATTATGCTTAATGGGGAATAGTACAAAGCGATCTTTGTTTTCTACTAAAATAGGCTCAACGGCGGTAATTTGGTTTGACATTTTATATTGGTTTTTTTGTTAGTTTTTGTTGTTGGTAAAACGAAGTGTTTTTATTTATCTTCTCTACAAAAATTCAAAAAAACAAAACCGAATACAAGTTATTTTAATAGTGGTTATTAGTCAGTTATAAACAATGCTTATTTGTAGGGGACTGCGTGCGTTAGTTTAAAATATCCAAAAAAGTAACTAACAATTTCATGTGTAAAAATCGTTCTAAAAAGTAAACATACTTAATGGGTATTTTAACAGTACTTTACACAAAACACACCTTATAACCCTTGTTAATGTTAGAAAATTAAAATACATTAAAATCCAAAAAAAATGTTTATTAACAATTATATAAATGTTATCATTTAGTGCTTTTAAAATTCAATTATCTATTTTTAATAATTTTATAATACTAAAAAATGGACTGTAATAGTTAGTTAATTAGGTTCTTGTGTATACAAAACAACGAGTTGTTTTTAATGCAAAAAGCCTCAATAATAATTGAGGCTTTTTGCATTAATATTAAAATTTTAAATTGGAGTTATACTAACATAGTTACGGGGTTTTCAATCATAGCTTTTAATGTTTGTAAAAATTGTGCTCCAGTAGCTCCGTCAACTGTGCGGTGGTCGCAGGCAAGTGTTACTTTCATTACATTGCCTGGTACTACTTGGTTGTTTTTTACTACGGGTACTTGGCGTATTGCACCTACTGATAATATGCACGATTCGGGTGTATTTATGATTGATGTAAATTCATCAATACCCAACATGCCCAAGTTACTTACTGTAAAAGTATTTCCTTCCCAGTCAGCAGGTTGCAATTTTTTATCTTTGGCACGTTTACCTAAGTCTTTAGTTTCGGTAGCAATTTGCGCTAACGATTTGTTATCGGCAAAACGAATAACAGGCACTAACAAGCCGTCTTCTACAGCTACTGCCATACCTATATGTATGTGATTATTGTGGCGTACAAATTCGTTTCTCCAGCTTGTATTTACCTTTGGGTGCTTACGTAATGCGGCAGCACAGGCTTTTATAACTAAATCATTAAACGATATTTTGACTTCGCTAATAGCGTTCATAGCGGTACGTGCAGCCATTGCGTTCTCCATATCTAACTCTACCGTTAGGTAAAAATGTGGTGCCCCTTGTTTGCTTTCGGTTAAGCGACGAGCAATGGTTTTACGCATTTGCGATACAGGCACATCAGTAAACGACTCCTCTCCTACCGTTGCATACACGGTGTGTGTGCCTGATGCTGCTGGGTTGTAATTATCCAAATCTCGTTTTACCACACGACCATCGTCTCCACTGCCTTTTACGTTGTTTATATTTATGCCTTTATCTGCTGCTATTGCTTTGGCTAACGGCGAGGCTTTCAAACGAACATCGTTATTGGTAGTAGTGGTTGTGTGCGCTACCTTAGTTTCGATAACAGGTGCTACAATTACTGGAGCTGGAGCTTGTATTACAGGCGTAGCAATAGGTTTGGCTACTGCTATAGGTGTAGCTTCGTTAGCCAATAGCGCTTGAACATCATCGTCTTTAGCACCTAATATTGCTAGTATAGCATTTACAGGTGCGCTTTTAGTTTCTTGAACGCCTATGTATAGTAATACTCCGTCCTGGAATGATTCAAACTCCATAGTAGCTTTATCGGTTTCAATATCGGCTAACAATTCGCCCGATTTTACTACGTCTCCTACTTTCTTGTGCCATTTGGCTACCACGCCGTCTGTCATGGTATCACTTAGCTTGGGCATTCTTACTATTTCCGCCATTGTGTTTTTAAATATATAGTTATACTAATAAATTAATTGTGTTTTAAGTATTACAAACATAGCTTTAATAGCAATTGTGTGCAAATTAAGTTTTAATGTAAGCATCAACTTTTTATAATTGTTAGATTTGTACTATTCATATTATTAAACTTCTAAAGTTCTATGCGCACTACTGCTACTATTATCTCCTATTTATTGCACCCTTTATTCATGGCTTTTTATAGTATTGCCCTACTGTTTAGTATGCAAACCTATCTTACTACAGTATTGCCTATTACGTATCAAGGGTTTTTATTGGGTTTTATTTTTTTAACTACTTGCGCATTGCCTGCCTTGTGCATTGGTTTTATGTTAAAATATAATGTAGTAAGCAATATGGATATTACCAATTATAACGAGCGTCGCATACCTTATCTAATAACAGTTATGGCATACGTTTTTAATTATTATTTGGTGCAAAAATTTCATTTACCAATGGTTATTCACTACATTTTATTAGGCGCTACACTTACCATATTACTAGCTATGTGTATTAATATATTTTGGAAAATAAGCGCCCATAGTATTGGTATTGGTGGGCTTGCGGGCTCATTTATAAGTATATGTTTACGTATGGGGCTATATATGCCACTATACATAACTCTTGCGCTCTTGTTGTGCGGTATAGTAGCTAGTGCACGTCTTGTGTTACAAGTGCATACGCCTGCACAAGTATATGTAGGGTTAGCTTTAGGCTTTGGTATACAATACGCAATTATACAATTGTGAATAATAAATTAGCTACCAATTACTTTTTTTATTTTACTTATATGTTTTTGTTATATATTCGTAACAAAATAATTCATGTACTTTAAAAAAAAACAAAATGAAAACAATGTACTCAACAACCCCAAAACAATTAAAAAATTTACTAACACTAATTTTTGTAGTGCTAAGTATAGTTGTTACGCAAGCGCAAAATAACGTAGGTATAGGTACAATTACACCTAACAATAAAGCTATATTGGAGTTGCAAGCTACCAATAAAGGTTTTTTAGCTCCACGCTTAACTACTGCTCAAATGAATTTGATAGCTCCTGCAAGTACAGAAAGCGGATTATTGGTGTACAATACCGACAGTCTTTGTTATCATTTTTATAATGGCACATCATGGAAAAACATGTGTGGTTTAGATACAGCCATATTAAATAAAGCAATTAAAAAATATTTAAGTGGTGTAAACTTTTCAATATTTATTAATAATTTAACTGTAGATAGTAGCAAAACCAACTACGCTTATATTAATAATGCAAATATAAATAACTTAACTGTAGATAGTAGCAAAACCAATTACGCTTATATTAATAATGCGGTAATAAATAATCTAATAGTTGACAGTAGTATAACCAATTATGCATATATTAACAATGCAAACATAAATAACTTAACTGTAGATAGTAGCAAAACCAACTACGCTTATATAAATAATGCAAATGTAAATAATCTGACTGTAGATAGTAGTAATACCAATTACGCTTATATAAATAATGCAAACGTAAATAACCTAACTGTAGATAGTAGTAATACCAATTACGCTTACATTAATAATGCAAACGTAAATAACCTAACTGTAGATAGTAGTATTGCTAATTATTCGCAATCAAATATTTTTAAAGGTGGTTGGGCAAGCCTAGATAGTATTCAAATAGGGGGAAAAAATATAAGTAGTATAATAAGTGATAGTATTTCTGCTCAAGCATGGTTGCTAAAGGGAAATAATGCATCAGCAAATAATAAATTGGGTACACTTAATGCACAAAATTTACATATAGTTGCCAATAGTGTAGAAAAAATAACACTATTACAAGGTACAGGTTTCGTAGGTGTAAACCAAACACTTCCAAGCCAACAATTAGATGTAGTAGGTAATGTACAGTTTAGTGGCGCTCTAATGCCTGCAAACTTACCCGGTACAACAGGGCAGATACTTACGAGTGCTGGTGCTGGTGTTTCTCCAACTTGGACAAGCTCAACAAATATTAATACCAATACTATTGCAGGTACAGGTACTACAACTCCATTATTAGTATTAAATGGAACAACGGGAGGTTTAGATATTGTACACAGAGGCTCAACAGCGCAAGGTGTAGTATTAATAGACCCTAGTAACGGTTGCTGGAAACTAACTGTGAGTGCTACAGGCGCTTTAGTAACCCAAAGCGTAACTTGTCCATAATAATAACTTTATAATTAAATAATGCCCTATGTTTATTGTAAACTAATAGGGCATTTTTTTTAACCTCCTAATCACAAAAAACATTTTAAAACACTGCTATTTAATCTGAGCATAATAACAATAAATATATAGCAATAAACTAGCTAAGACCTTACTCAATTGATAAAGTATTGAAACTGTTTCTGAGATATGTTATAAAAAAAAAGTCCAATGAAAACTCAACTAAATTACAAATTAAAACTGTATCATGTATTTTGTAAAACCATACTAAAGGGCTTATATAACTCGTCAAGTTTTACATTATTCCCAGTACAAAAAAAAATGCATAGTGCTGTAGCTGTTATCATAGTATTATTGACTTTAAAAGCCACCTCCCAAGCCCAAAATATAGGTATAAATAACCTTACGCCTGATGCTTCTGCAATAATGGATATTTCACACAGTTCGCGCGGTTTGCTAATACCACGCTTGCCACTTACAAGCACTACAGACGTTATTACAATAGTTAGTCCTGCGCTTAGTTTATTAGTGTTTAATACTGCTACTGCAGGCGTTAGCCCTAATGATGTAACACCAGGATACTACTATTGGAACGGTATTAAATGGGTAGGTATAAGCGGAGATTCGTGGCGACTTACGGGCAACGCAGGTACTACAGCAGGTACTAACTTTGTGGGTACTATTGATAATAAAGATTTGGTGTTTAAAACAAATAGCATAGAAAATATGCGTATTTTAAATACTAATGGAAATGTAGGTATAGGTACTACTACACCCGCATTAAAACTACACTTGCACGATGGAGCGCAAAATTTTCATGCCATACGTTTAACCTCTGGCATAAGTCAAGCTAACTATTGGGATATAGTAAAACGTGGCGATACCTACGGAGTGGGGCAAAACCATAATTTTGCATTTGCATATAATCTTATTGAATTAGTTACCATATCGCCAACAGGAAACGTGGGGATAGCGGTAAATACTCCCACCCAAAAACTAGATATAGCAGGTAGCATAAAAATAACTGATGGTACAGAAGGCATTAGTAAAGTATTAACTAGCGACGCTACAGGTAAAGGGACGTGGAAATCATTACCAACATCAACTTCTGTCGCGGGAACCTTTAGTGTAGCATTAAATATAAATATACCAGCAACAGCCTGGTGGGAATTAGGAACTGTAGCAATACCCTCTGCAGGAATATGGAATGTTACATATAACTGCAGAATATTACACCCAACATATGTAAATGGTCAAAATGCGTGGCATATTGCAATAGTAAATACAAACTCAGTACCTAATTCAGCAAATTTACTTTCATTAGAGTCTGTAATGGGAGTAACAAGTTCTGCGGCTGATTATGGTGACGCTACAAGAAATATAACAGTTTCAGTAACATCACCAGTTACACTTTATATTAAGGTTAATACACAAGACGTGTCCCAGTTAAGAGATTTAGGTGTTGATTATAGTTATGGTGTTTTCGCAAATTACATAAATGCAAGAAAAATTGCAAATTAAAAATTTGCAGCAAGTGCATTAAGTCAACAGTTTAACGATAATTGTACTAATTAAATTTTTACATCTCTAATCATACTAAAAGTTATGAACTCATTATATAATTGTTTATTCAAAAAATGTAAATAATTGTTCATGCAAGTCTGCAATATATTTTTTAATAAAATATATAATAAATTTAAACTAAAATTGGTAATGCCATCAAAAATATTTGAAAAACGAGATACTATAATTAAAAAATACATGATGAAAAACTCAAATTAATTACAAATTTAAACCTAAATTAAAATTTAAAAAAATATGAAAAATATAGTCGCTGTTTTAATAGTATTATTGACTTTAAAAGCCACTTCCCAAGCTCAAAATATAGGAGTTAATACACTAACTCCTGATGGATCTGCAATAATGGATATTTCACACAGCTCGCGCGGTTTGCTAATACCACGCTTGCCACTTACAAGCACTACAGACGTTACTACAATAGTTAGTCCTGCGCTTAGTTTATTAGTGTTTAATACTGCTACTGCAGGCGTTAGCCCTAATGATGTAACACCTGGTTACTACTATTGGAACAGTATTAAATGGGTAGGTATAAGCGGAGATTCGTGGCGACTTACGGGCAACGCAGGTACTACAGCGGGTACTAACTTTGTGGGTACTATTGATAATCAAGATTTGGTGTTTAAAACCAATAGCATAGAAAATATGCGTATTTTAAATACTAATGGAAATGTAGGTATAGGTACTACTACACCCGCATTAAAACTACACTTGCACGATGGAGCGCAAAATTTCCATGCCATACGTTTAACCTCTGGCATAAGCCAAGCTAACTATTGGGATATAGTAAAACGTGGAGATGCCTACGGAGTGGGGCAAAACCATAATTTTGCATTTGCATATAATCTTATTGAATTAGTTACCATATCGCCAACTGGAAACGTGGGGATAGCGGTAAATACTCCCAGCCAAAAACTAGATATAGCAGGTAGCATAAAAATAACTGATGGTACAGAAGGCATTAGTAAAGTATTAACTAGCGACGCTACAGGTAAAGGGACGTGGACAATTCCTGCTAGCGACAATACGGCAAGTGATGTGCAATTACCAATTTTAGCAGGTAGCAATGTGCCCGCATTATATACAAATTACACTACACTTAGCAAAGGTGTATATATGGTGTATTTTTATAATTGTTTAACTGCTACAGCTCCCGATTATTATTTATATGTTGTTGCACAAGCAAGTACAGGTACTATTACTAGTACAAGTTCTGTTTGGCAACCATCACAAAACAGATCTTATACCACTACTCCGTTTGTTGTTAAAGTACAATCGGTTACAGCCTCAGTAAGGGGGGCCGTAATACATGGTTCTGGCGGTACCGTGAGCGATCCTGCGCCTCCTACATCTTGTACATCATTTAATTTTGTACGTATAGGAGATTAACAACTTCATGTCTTATTTAACCTAAAACTAACCAAATTAATTATAATTTTAAACTTCCATTAAAAACACAAAAAAATATGAAAAATATAACTGCTTTTATATTTGTACTATTGGCTATGAAAGCCCAAGCACAAAACATAGGTGTAAATAACCTCACGCCTGATGCTTCTGCAATACTTGATATTACTCATACATCACGCGGTTTACTAATACCACGCTTGCCACTTACAAGCACTACAGATGTTGTTACAATAACTAGCCCCGCGCTTAGTTTATTAGTGTTTAATACTGCCACTGCAGGAGTTAGCCCTAATGATGTAACACCAGGCTACTACTATTGGAACGGTATTAAATGGGTAGGTCTAATTACACCACCCACCACTAACACTATTAATAGTGCAGGTAATATAATTACATCTACTATTGGAGGCGTGGTAGATACAACCTTAGCCGTTAATAGTGTTAGTAATACCAGTATTGCAAACAGCTTTACAACCACTATAAATAGTGTAGTGGGAGCTTCTGTACCTATTGTTAATAGTGTGTCTAATACTCTTACAGGAAACAACCTTACCACTACTGTAAATGGAGTAACAGGAGCAGTAGTAAACCTAAGTACAATAGTACCTGCTACTACCAATACTATGAGTAGCACTGGTAACACAATTACAAATACCACAAACGGTGTAGCTGCTACTGCTCCTACTATTAATAGTGTGTCTAATACTCTTACAGGAAACAACCTTACCACTACTGTAAATGGAGTAACAGGCGCAGTAGTAAACCTAAGTACCATAGTACCTGCTACTACCAATACGATGAGTAGCACTGGTAACACAATTACAAATACCACAAACGGTATAGCTGCTACAGCTCCTGCTATTAATAGTGTGTCTAATACAAGTACTACTAACAACCTTACTACTACGGTAAATGGTGTATTAGGCACAGCCGTAACTATGGTTAATAGTTTGAATAATAATTATAACACAACTACTGGACTATTTAACACTACTGTAAATGGTGTTGCTGGAGTAAACATAACCTTGCCTACCAACAATGCCATGGGCGACAGCGTACGCACATTAGCATGGCTTACCAAAGGTAATGCAGGTACTACAGCAGGTAATAACTTTGTGGGTACTATTGATAATCAAGATCTGGTGTTTAAAACCAATAGCATAGAAAATATGCGTATTTTAAATACTAATGGAAATGTAGGTATAGGTACTATTACACCTGCATTAAAGCTACACTTGCACGATGGAGCGCAAAATTTTCATGCCATACGTTTAACCTCTGGCATAAGCCAAGCTAACTATTGGGATATAGTAAAACGTGGCGATGCTTACGGAGCGGGGCAAAATCATAATTTTGTATTTGCATACAATAATGTGGAACGAGTAAGTATTTCTCCAGCAGGTAACGTAGGTATTAACAACTCTACACCCACCCAAAAACTAGACATAGCAGGTAGCGTAAAAATAACTGATGGTACTGAAGGCTTAGGTAAAGTATTAACTAGCGATGCCACTGGTAAGGGTACTTGGAAAGATGCCACAGCTAACACCTATGACTTAAATTCTGCAATAGTAGGTCCTATTTTAAATGTTACTTCCGCAAACGGAAATACCATTACTTTAGAAAAAGGTGTATATTACGTACAGCCTTATAATTTACTAGTTGGAATAACATATTCTGCCGTTTATTATGCTTCAATAAATGTAATTGCTCTTACAGGTACAATATCAACAGGATTTATCAACAGAGATTTTAGTTCTTTTGCACCTTCAACAGAATATTATACAATGCCCGGATTCATTGTTAAAGTTACTAGCCCTACAGCTGACGTAGCTATACGTTTATATAGTCCTACTGGGGTAGTTTTCTCATTACCAACATCATCTGAAGCACTTGGTAGTTATTTCACAAAAATTAATTAATTTTAAATACTTAAATATTATTTCTTAAATCCAATTCATAAAGCTTGAATTACAAAAAAACTTAAGTACCTAAGTATTAGTTTTTAGCAATTTTAAATTAATGCGCCCTTATAACTTTTGTTATAAGGGCGTATTGGTTATATATAACTAGTTAACAAAATTCGTCGTAAGCTGCTTTCAAGTTTTCTGCAATCATTGCTGCTGAGCGTCCTTCAATGTTGTGGCGTTCTATTAAATGTTGTAATTTGCCATCTTTAAACAATGCTACACACGGTGAAGAAGGCGGAAATGGAGCAAAGTGCTTACGTGCTTGCGCTACTGCATCGCTATCAAACCCTGCAAATACTGTGGTAAGTTTGGTTGGCTTCTTAGCATTGTCTAGGCTTGCTTTCACACCAGGGCGTGCAGCACCTGCTGCACAACCACATACCGAGTTTACTACTACAAGCACAGTACCTTGAGTATTTATAGCTGCATCTACTTGTTCTGGTGTTGTTAAATCTTCAAAGCCTGCTTGTGTAAGTTCGGCTTTCATTGGTAATACTATTTCTGCTGGATACATAATATGTTTTTTGGGTTTAAGGTTAATTTATTGGTAATTTATATTTTTAATTTATTTTAATTATTTATCATTATACTTTCTTGCTTGTAAAATGTAATTCATAATTAATATTTAACGTGTTTTTTTTATTTTAAATTCAAATGGTACATTTACCAATTCTGCAATATCGGTACCTAATTCTAGTATTTGATCATCTTCTTTTTCATATATCCATATTACTTTTGCGTTGGGTAATTCTTGCATTTTATATATAATAGATATAAACGACTTTGCCGATGAGGTATTGGCATATTCTAAATCAAATGTTAGTGTAAATGTTTCTACCTTAATTTGAATAATTTTTTCAACATAATCTAACATAAATTTATAAAATACCAAACCATCTTCGGGGTATGATTTACCAACAACAGAAAACTCGCCAGTACTTGTATTTAGTACTATTTGAGGTGTTAATGCGGTAGCTTTAATAAATATGTTTTTCATTTAAAATAAATAGTGTCTTACAGTTTTATTTCTAATATAAAAGTAGGTTTTTATTTTGTAATTCATTTAGTCTAATTACAAAATAAACTAACAATTTATTTGTTCAGTATTACTTGGTATTTATTACCGTTAGCAGGATCGCAAGCACCAAGTAATTCCATTATTTTGGTTTTTTCGTCGTCGGTGGCTTGTGTATATATATTTATAATTTCGGAGCGTTTGGCTATAAAAAACTGTTGCATTGCAAACAATGTAGGAAAGTTTTTGGCAACTTCTCTATACAGTTCTATAGCCGAAGTCATATTTTTACGTGCCAATTCGGGGTTGTTTTGTAGTATATCTATTCCTTTTATATGGTATTTGTAATTAGCTTGGTGCATGGGTTTGTAAGCGGTATTAAGCATGTTTTCAACTAACCAATATCTGTTTTTGGTATCATCGGTTGCTTTCCAACCCTTACTACCGCTATTAGCAGCTGTATTTACTACGTTTTGTGCTTTTTGAAAATAAGGTAAACCTCCATTCATGCTAAACGAATCATAATCGTATCCCAACACCATGTAGGCATAAAATGCAACTACCGATGTAAGATTGTTACTAAATGTATTATCGTTAAACTCAAATGGCTGGTTTTCAACGTATTTAAATGCCAAATCTCTATCGTTGTAGTTAAGTAGGGAGCTGCTATAAGTAGATTTATAAACTGGACGGCTACTTTCTACTTGTATTGTACCCTCAAATTCGGAATTAGAAGCTGCTTTATTAATGGTAATTAAAAACGTACACTCTATTTTTTCTTGCGTTTTGTATTGGTCGGCACTCCACTTTGTATTGTTCAAAAACTCACGAATAGAGGTGCTCAATGTTTCAAATATTCGTTTATCAATATTGGCTAATTGTGGGGCTTGTACCTGCACATTTGCATTAAGTTCTTGCGCTGTTACTACGTTTGAAATCAAAAAAGAAATTAATAAACTAAAAAAATGTTTATTTAAAATACGTTTCGAGGTGGTGTACAATGTCATTGGCTACTGCTTTTTTATTTTTTAACTCAAAATTTAACACTTTATTGTGTTTGGTTATAATAGTTATTTGATTAGTGTCGTACTTAAAACCTGCACCCGCATTTTGTAACGAGTTTAGTACAATAAAATCCAAGTTTTTACGTTCAATTTTTTTTATTGCATTTGGTACCTCATTATTGGTTTCTAGTGCAAAGCCCACCAGTATTTGGTTGTTTTTTTTGTTTTCGCCCATCCATTTCAGTATGTCATGTGTTTGGGTAAGTTCAATATGCGATATTAGGCACTTCTCTTTTTTTATTTTTTCTGTAGCAATAGTTATTGGCTTATAATCGGCTACGGCAGCAGCACAAATAGCCACATTACATGTTGGATACAAGCGAGTAGCTGCGGCATACATATCATCGCTACTTATTATTTTGGTAGTAGTAATATTTGGGTGTGTGGTAATTAAATGTGTAGGACCAGTAATTAATTGCACCTGCGCACCTACATTAGCGAGGCTCTCGGCCAATGCGAATCCCATTTTACCACTCGAATTATTTCCAATAAAACGCACAGGATCTATTGCTTCATAGGTTGGCCCTGCGGTTACAATTATATTTTTCCCTTTGAGTATTGAAGTTGGTTTTGTGCTTAAAAACTGTGTTACAATCTGTACTATTTCTTCGGGCTCTGCCATGCGCCCCTCTCCTACTAAGCCGCTTGCTAACTCGCCATGTGTGGCAGGTATAATTATGTTGCCATAACTTTGTAATGTAGCAATATTGCGCAGCGTACTACCATGTGCATACATATCCAAATCCATAGCTGGGGCAAACAATACTGGGCATTTGGCTGATAAATAAGTAGCCAACAATAAATTATCGCACAGGCCATTAGCCATTTTGCTTAATGTATTGGCACTACATGGGGCTATTAAAAATACATCTGCCCACGCACCAAGCTCCACGTGGTTAGTCCAGTTGGTTTGCCCTTCGTTAGTATAGTATATTAATGTTTCGTGTTTGCTAAGTGTGGCAAGAGTTAGTGGTGTTACAAACTGTGTTGCGCTTGGCGTCATAACCACGCGTACTGTAGCTTTAGCTTTTACCAGTAAACGCACCAATAGTGCTATTTTGTATGCAGCTATACTGCCTGTAACTCCTATAAGTATTTTTTTGTTGGAGAGCATTTTTTAATACTAAATTAAGTACAATAATACATAAAATGTGGGAGAGAAATCACAAGAAATTAAAGCATAATTATAATTGATATACTTTAATAATAAATATTGTTTTTATCATAGTTAAAACGGACAAAATGAGCGGATTATTTATTGTTTTTGCAAGAAAAAAGGGCGAGATAAATAAAGTAAAAAAGTAAATAATCGACTAGTTTGTTTCACAACTACTAAAAAGAATGGCTAAAACTTAACATTCCAATGCAAATTAAATGTACACATTTCATTCAAATTAAAAAAAATTTTTCGTTTCAAAAACCAAATCTTAGCTTAACACTTGGGCATGTGTAACCCAGTTGTTTTTAAAAGGAGAAATAGAGTTTTTACAACAAATACGTTTAACAACTCCTAAATAAATTAAGTGCGATTTGAGCAATTTTAAAATGAAATTAGCTATTAGTTTTACAACAAAGCACTTGATTTAGACTCAACGATTTTTTTAAACTTTATTTATACAAGCAATACTATTACATAGCATAAAAGATAGCTAAGCCAAAGGTAAAAAAATTCAAAAAACAAAAATGCTCCTCACAAAAATATGAGGAGCATTTTATATTTAGCACTTATTTAATAGTCGAAACTTATTCTTCTACTTCAATAGATTGCTTGTTGTTTTTTGAAGCTAATAATGCTTCATTTTCTTCTTTTGAACTTACAATTATTTTTTCGTAAGCACGTAAGCCGGTACCTGCTGGTATTAAGTGTCCTACAATTACGTTTTCTTTCAAACCTAATAAGTAATCTACTTTACCATTTACTGCTGCTTCGTTCAATACTTTTGTAGTTTCTTGAAACGATGCTGCCGATATCCACGAGTTAGTTTGTAACGATGCACGTGTAATACCTTGTAATTTTTGTTCAGATGTGGCAGTAATTGCTTCACGTGCTTCAGCCAATTTCATATCTTTACGTTTAAGCATCGAGTTTTCGTCGCGTAATTTACGTGCAGTTATTAATTGCCCTACTTTTAATGATTGAGAATCTCCAGCTTCCGTTATTACCACTTTACCAAATAAGCTGTCATTTTCTTTCATAATGTCCGCTTTATTTGCATTTTGATTTTCAAGAAAAGAAGTATCCCCAGGATCAACTACCAACGATTTACGCATCATTTGACGTACAATTACTTCGTAATGTTTATCATTGATTTTCACACCCTGCAAACGATATACTTCTTGTATTTCGTTTACAATGTATTCTTGTACAGCCGTAGGACCTTTAATGTTTAATATATCATCTGGAGTGGTAGCACCATCGCTCAACGAGCTTCCGGCTTTAACATAATCGTTCTCCTGTACCAATATGTGTTTAGATAATGGCACCAAGTACTTGCGCACATCGCCAGTTCTAGATTCTACAATAACCTCACGGTTACCACGCTTAATTTTACCAAACGATATTACACCGTCTATCTCAGTTACTACCGCAGGGTTTGATGGGTTACGTGCTTCAAATAGCTCAGTTACACGAGGTAAACCTCCTGTAATATCTCCAGTTTTACCCGATGCACGAGGTATTTTTACCATTACTGTTCCGGCTTCAATTTTGTCGCCATCATTTACTGATATATGCGCACCTACTGGTATGTTATAAATTTTAGCTTCTAAACCATCTACCATAATTTTTATGGTTGGACTCTTCGTTTTGTCGCGCGATTCTATAATTACTTTTTCTCTAAAGCCAGTCTGCTCATCTACTTCCTCGCGGTATGAGTCACCTTCTACTATTCCTTCAAATGATAACTTACCTTTAATCTCCGATAAGATTACAGCATTGTATGGATCCCACTCGCATATTAACTGACCAGCTTTAACTGAATCTCCGTCTTTTATGTAAATAATAGAACCATAAGGTATATTGTTAGTAGCTAATAATATTCCTGTGTTTTTATCCAATACACGTAATTCTGCCGAACGACCAATAACTACATCAACCATATCTCCTGCAATATTTTTGCGGGCCACAGTTTTAAGTTCGTCAATTTCAGTAATACCGTCATATTTAGCTTTTATTGCCGACTCATTAGCAACTTTAGAAGCCGCACCACCAACGTGGAAAGTACGTAAAGTTAATTGAGTACCTGGCTCACCAATAGATTGTGCTGCAATAACTCCTACGGCTTCACCTATTTGTACCATACGACCACTAGCCAAATTACGACCATAACATTTAGTACATACACCTGAGCGACTTTCGCAAGTCAATACAGAACGTATTTCTACTGCTTCAAGTGGCGATGCATCTATTTCGTTAGCTTCTTTTTCGGTTATTTGCTCTCCTGCATCAACTATTACTACTCCAGTTAATGGATTAATAACGTCTTGTACAGCCACACGACCTAATATTCTATCGTATAACGATTCTACTATTTCCTCATTATTTTTTAATGATGTCATAGTTAAGCCACGTAAGGTGCCGCAATCTACTTCATTAATAATAACGTCTTGCGCCACATCTACCAAACGACGTGTTAAGTAACCAGCATCTGCAGTTTTTAACGCTGTATCTGCCAATCCTTTACGTGCACCGTGAGTAGAAATAAAGTATTCTAATATAGATAAACCTTCTTTAAAGTTAGATAATACAGGATTCTCGATAATCTCCCCTCCTGACGAACCCGCTTTTTGAGGCTTAGCCATCAAACCACGCATACCGCTCAACTGCTTAATTTGCTCCTTACTACCACGTGCACCCGAATCCAACATCATATAAATAGAGTTAAATCCTTGTTGATCGCTTGATAATATATCCATTACACGCTTAGTTAAACGCGCGTTGGTGTGGGTCCAAACGTCAATAATTTGGTTATAACGCTCATTGTTAGTAATAAAACCTTGATTATAGTTTAACATTACCTCTTCAATTTCGCCATTTGCTGCCGCTATCATTTCTTGTTTCTCCGCAGGAATAACCACATCACCTAAGTTAAATGATAATCCTCCTTTAAATGCCATACTAAAGCCTAAGTCTTTAATATCGTCAAGGAATTTAGCTCCTTTGGCTACACCTACTGCATTAACTATATCACCAATTATATTACGTAACGATTTTTTGGTTAATAACTCGTTTATGTAACCATATTCAGCAGGAACTACACGGTTAAATAATATACGACCTAATGAAGTTTCTATAATACGTGTTACCAATGCGCCATTTTCCATTACGCTTGCACGTACTTTTACAATAGCATTTAAGTCCACGGCTTTTTCGTTGTAAGCAATAACTGCCTCTTCAAAATTACCGAAAATTAAACCTTCGCCTTTTACTGGATACTCTGGCGAATTTTTGCGTGGCTTGGTCATATAATATAAACCAAGCACCATGTCCTGAGACGGAACCATTACTGGTGCACCGTTAGCAGGGTTAAGGATATTGTGCGATGCAAGCATCAACATTTGAGCTTCTAATATAGCCGCATTACCTAATGGTAAATGCACAGCCATTTGATCTCCATCAAAATCTGCATTAAAAGCAGTACATACCAACGGATGTAAACGTATTGCTTTTCCTTCAATTAGTTTTGGTTGAAAAGCCTGAATACCCAAACGGTGCAAAGTAGGCGCACGGTTTAATAATACTGGATGTCCTTTTAATACGTTTTCTAATATATCCCATACTATTGGGTCTTTTCTATCAACAATTTTCTTAGCCGATTTTACTGTTTTCACAATTCCACGTTCCAACATCTTGCGAATAATGAACGGTTTAAAAAGCTCCGCAGCCATATCTTTTGGCAATCCACATTCGTGTAGTTTCAAATCTGGACCAACAACAATTACCGAACGTGCCGAATAATCTACACGTTTACCCAATAAATTTTGACGGAAACGACCTTGCTTACCTTTTAATGAATCTGATAATGATTTTAACGGACGATTGGCGTCAGTTTTTACAGCATTAGCTTTACGTGAGTTGTCAAACAATGAATCTACTGATTCTTGCAACATACGCTTCTCGTTACGTAAGATAACTTCTGGAGCTTTAATTTCCAATAAGCGCTTTAAACGATTGTTACGTATAATTACTCTACGGTATAAGTCATTCAAATCCGATGTTGCAAAACGACCTCCATCAAGTGGAACTAATGGGCGTAATTCAGGTGGGATAACTGGCACAACTTTTACAACCATCCACTCTGGACGGTTTTCTAAGCGTGTGTTAGCCGAACGAAACGATTCTACAACTTGCAAACGCTTTAACGCTTCTTGCTTACGTTGTTGAGATGTTTCTGTATCAGCTTTATGACGTAAATCGTACGATAAATCATCTAAGTTTAAACGATTTAATAAATCTTGCAATGCTTCAGCGCCCATCTTAGCAATAAACTTGTTAGGGTCGCTATCATCAAGGTGTTGGTTTTCTTTTGGTAAAGAATCTAAAGCATCTAAATATTCTTCTTCCGATAGAAAATCTAAATAGTTTATCTTTTCGTTCATTACTCCTGCTTGTATTACTACATAACGTTCGTAATAAATTATCATATCTAATTTCTTAGATGGTAAACCCAATAAGTAACCCATTTTGTTAGGTAACGAACGGAAATACCAAATATGCGCCACAGGCACCACTAACGAAATGTGTCCTGTACGCTCACGACGTACTTTCTTTTCAGTAACCTCTACTCCGCAACGGTCGCATACAATACCTTTGTAACGGATACGTTTGTATTTTCCACAAGCGCATTCCCAATCCTTAACTGGACCAAATATACGCTCGCAAAACAAACCTCCCATTTCGGGCTTATACGTACGATAGTTTATCGTTTCGGGTTTAATAACTTCGCCACTTGAACGGTCCAAGATAGACTCAGGTGAAGCTAATGAAATAGTAATTTTGGTAAAATTACTCTTCGTTTTATTTTCTTTTTTAAGTGCCATTATCAAAAAAATTAATTGACTTATATGAAATATTTTAAACTATTAACCCAAATAACCGTTGCCAATTTTACAATTGGCAACGGTATAAAACTATAGTTTATTTTAATCTAACTCAACATTTAAACATAATCCGCGTAGCTCATGTAACAATACATTAAACGACTCAGGGATACCTGGTGTTGGTAAATTATCACCTTTTACTATTGCTTCGTATGCTTTAGCACGACCTACAACGTCATCAGATTTTACTGTTAATATCTCTTGCAAGATATTTGCAGCTCCAAATGCTTCAATTGCCCATACCTCCATTTCACCAAAACGCTGACCACCAAATTGTGCTTTACCGCCCAATGGTTGTTGTGTAATTAATGAGTAAGGACCTATTGAACGTGCGTGCATTTTGTCATCAACTAAGTGACCTAATTTAAGCATGTAAATAATACCTACGGTAGCCGGTTGGTCAAAAGGATCGCCTGTACCTCCATCAATAAGAAACGTACGACCGTAACGTGGCAAGCCAGCTTTATCGGTATATTCGCCTATTTGCTCTTCGGTAGCCCCGTCAAATATTGGTGTAGAAAAACGCATACCTAGTTTTTCTCCAGCCCAAGCTAATACAGTTTCGTATATTTGACCTAAGTTCATACGCGAAGGTACACCTAGTGGATTCAATACTATATCTACCGGTGTTCCGTCATCGAGGAATGGCATATCTTCGTCGCGAACAATTTTAGATACAATACCTTTGTTACCGTGGCGACCAGCCATTTTATCTCCTACTTTTAACTTACGTTTTTTAGCAATATACACTTTAGCCATTTGTATAATTCCTGCAGGTAACTCATCACCTACTGATATTGCAAATTTCTTACGCTTGTATATTCCTAATACGTCGTTATGACGTATGTTGTAATTGTGTAATAACTGACTTACCAAAGAGTTTACTTCTTTGTCGGCAGTCCAACCTACTGGATTTACGTTTAAGAAATCAATTTTTTCTACTTGCTTGCGAGAGAATTTAGCACCTTTAGTAAACATCAATTCCTTTAAATTATTGTAAACACCTTGCGAAGTTTTTCCGTCAATTAGTTTCATTAATTTATCTAATAGTTGTACACGTACTTTGGCAGCATGCTCTTCAAACTCTTCATCAATCTTAGCCAAAACTGGTTTTTCTTCCGTTTTAGCTTTACGATCTTTAATTATTTTAGAAAACAATTTCTTATCCAAAATTATACCTCTCACACCTGGACCAGCTTTTAACGAAGCGTCTTTAACGTCGCCTGCCTTATCTCCAAATATTGCACGTAATAATTTTTCTTCTGGTGATGGATCAGTTTCTCCTTTTGGAGTAATTTTTCCAATCATAATGTCGCCTTCTTTTACTTCGGCTCCAATACGAATAATACCATGTTCGTCCAAGTCTTTAGTAGCTTCTTCCGAAACGTTTGGAATGTCCGAAGTAAATTCTTCCATACCACGTTTAGTGTCACGCACCTCCAATTGGTACTCATCAATGTGTATTGATGTAAATATATCTTCACGTATAATACGTTCCGAAATTACTATAGCATCTTCAAAGTTGTACCCCTTCCATGGCATGAACGCCACTTTTAAGTTACGACCAAGCGCCAACTCTCCTTTTTCGGTAGCATAACCCTCGCACAATACTTGTCCTCTACTTACCTTATCCCCTACTCTAACGATTGGTTTAAGATTCATACACGTACTTTGATTGGTTTTTTTGAATTTAACTAAGTTATATGTTTTAGTTTCTCCATCAAAACTAACCAATAATTCGTTTTCGGTTTTTTCGTAACGTATGGTAATTTGATTTGCATCAACATACTCCACAACACCTGTACCTTCAGCATTTATCAACACACGAGAATCGCGTGCAACTTGTGCCTCAATACCTGTACCAACTATAGGAGCTTGCGGACGTAATAATGGTACCGCTTGGCGTTGCATATTCGAACCCATTAGGGCACGGTTAGCATCATCATGCTCCAAAAACGGTATTAATGATGCTGCAATTGATGCAATTTGATTTGCTCCAACATCTATTAATTGTAAGTTTTCGGGTGCAACAATAGGGAAATCTCCTTCCGAACGTGCTTTTACACGTGGCGTTAAAAATGTTCCTTTATCATCAAAGTGAGCTGTTGCTTGTGCAATAACTTTTCCATCTTCCTCTTCGGCAGATAAATAAGTAATAGTATCAATATTAACTTTTCCGTCTATTACATTGCGGTATGGCGTTTCGATAAAGCCTAATTTGTTAATTTTAGCATATACACACAACGAAGAAATAAGACCAATGTTTGGACCTTCGGGAGTTTCAATAGTACATAAACGACCATAATGGGTATAATGCACATCACGTACCTCAAAACCTGCACGTTCACGACTTAAACCTCCAGGGCCTAACGCTGATAAACGACGCTTGTGAGTAATTTCGGCTAATGGATTGGTTTGATCCATGAACTGTGATAATTGATTAGTACCAAAAAATGAATTAATAACACTTGACAAAGTCTTGGCGTTAATCAAATCTATTGGAGCAAATACTTCATTATCACGAACGTTCATACGGTCGCGAATTGTACGTGCCATACGAGACAAACCAACACCAAATTGTGAGTGCAATTGCTCGCCTACTGTACGAACACGACGGTTTGACAAGTGATCAATATCATCAACATCAGTCTTAGAATTGATTAACTCAATTAATACTTTAATTATTTTAATAATGTCTTCACGAGTTAATACACGTGTAGTCATAGGTATGTTCATACCTAATTTTTTGTTGATGCGGTAACGACCAACTTCTCCTAAATCATAACGTTTGTCAGAGAAAAATAATTTATCTACCGTAGAGCGTGCAGTTTCTTCATCAGGTGGTTCTGCATTTCGCAACTGACGATAAATATGCTCAACCGCTTCTTTTTCAGAATTGGAAGTATCTTTTTGTAATGTATTAAAGATAATAGCGAAATCATTTAAGTTGGCATCTTCTTTATTTAAAATGATAGTTTTCACTTCATTTTCAATAATTAACTCACAAAGAGATTCATCAAGAATTGCTTCACGATCAATTAACACTTCGTTACGTTCTATAGATACTACTTCTCCAGTTTCTTCGTCCACAAAATCTTCTACCCATGATTTTAAAACACGTGCAGCCAATTTGCGACCAATATAGTTTTTCATTCCCGATTTGGTAACTTTAACTTCGTCAGCCAAACCAAAAATGTTTAAGATGTCTTTGTCTGATTCGTAACCAATTGCACGTAATAAAGTAGTTACAGGTAACTTTTTTTTACGATCGATGTACGCATACATTATTTTGTTTATATCAGTTGAAAACTCAATCCAAGAACCCTTGAACGGAATAATACGCGCCGAATATAATTTTGTACCATTAGCATGACGGCTTTGACCAAAGAACACACCTGGAGAACGGTGTAATTGAGATACAATTACACGTTCGGCACCATTGATTAAAAATGTTCCTTTGGGAGTCATGTAAGGTATTGTACCCAAATACACATCTTGAGTTTTTGCTTCAAAATCAACGTGTTCAGGGTCAGTACAATACAAGTGCAATTTTGCTTTAAGCGGTACACTGTAAGTAAGTCCACGTTCTATACATTCTTCAATGTTGTAACGAGGTGGATCTATATAATAATCTTTAAACTCAAGTACAAAGTTATTACGAGCATCCGATATAGGGAAATTCTCAGCAAATACTTTGTATAAACCTTCGTTAAGACGGTTTTCTGGTGTAGTTTCTAACTGGAAAAAATCTTGAAAAGATTTTAGCTGTACATCTAAGAAATCGGGATAATCGATTGGTTTAGATACTGTTGAAAATGTTTTTCTTTTTGAAATAGTTGTAGTAGCCAATGTGATAAAAATGTTACGAATGATTTAACTAAACTAAAAACGAATTATGCACAAACAAGCATAGTTCCTCATATAATGAGGAACTATGTGTTAAGATATTTAGTTAAAATTACTTAATTTCAACTTCAGCACCTGCCTCTATTAACTGTGCTTTGATAGTTTCTGCTTCTTCTTTAGAAACGCCTTCCTTCAGAGCTTTTGGTGCTCCATCTACTAGGTCTTTTGCTTCTTTCAAACCTAACCCTGTTAAGTCTTTAACAAGCTTTACAACTGCTAATTTACTTGCACCTGCACCTTTTAATATTACATCAAATGATGTTTTTTCAACAGCAGCTTCTGCGCCTCCTCCAGATACTATTACAGCAGCTGCAGCAGGTTCGATACCGTATTCATCTTTTAATATTTTAGCTAATTCATTAACGTCTTTTATAGTTAAATTAACTAGAGTTTCAGCAATTACTTTTAAATCTGACATTTTAAACGATTTTATTGGTTTTAATTATTATTTTATTTAATTTTTATTCTTAATTATTTTATAATTAAGGTATGAATTATGCTTCCTTTCCTTCAGCGTGTACAGTTATACCTGATAACACATTTTGAATTGGTGATTGTAATGCAGCAATTACATCTGCAATTAATTCATTTTTAGTTTTGATAGATGCTAATGTTGTTAATTGGTCATCGCCCAAATAAACAGTTTCTGCAACCCATGCACCTTTTAGTAAAGGTTTTGCATTTTTCTTACGAAACTCTTTAATTAGTTTACCAGGCTCGTTCATCGATTCGCTTAGTAATATAGTTGAATTACCTTTCAATGAAGTGTATAACTCAGCATATTTTTCGCCCGAACGCTCCATAGCTTTTTGAAGTAATGTATTTTTAACTACCAACATTTTGATGTTTTTAGTAAAACACGCTCTTCTTAAACCAGTAGTTACCTGCGAATTTAATGCTGATGTATCAGTAATATAAAAATTACTATTTTCAGCTAACATTTTTGCTAAAGCATCAATTTGTTGATTTTTTTCTATTTTTGTCATTATATCAACTTTAATTAAATAATTACTTTAGTATCTATTGGAAGACCTACCCCCATAGTACTTGTTAAGTAAACACTTTTTACATACGTACCTTTTGCTGAAGATGGCTTTAATTTTAAGATAGTTTGGATAAGCTCATTTGCATTGTCCTGAATTTTATTTGCATCAAATGATAGTTTACCAATTGAAGCATGTATAATACCTGTTTTATCTACTTTAAAATCAATTTTACCAGCTTTAACCTCCGTTACCGCTTTTCCAACTTCCATAGTTACTGTACCTGTTTTAGGATTTGGCATTAAACCACGAGGACCTAACACTTTACCCAAAGCACCTACTTTACCCATAACGTTTGGAGTAGTTATAATTACATCAATACCAGTCCAGCCCGATTTGATTTTTTCTATATACTCATCTAATCCTACGAAGTCTGCTCCTGCTGCTTTAGCTTCGTCTGCCTTTTCAGGACCTACTAACGCTAATACACGAACATTTTTGCCTGTACCGTGAGGTAAAGATACAACACCACGTACCATTTGATTTGCTTTACGAGGATCAACACCTAAACGTACACAAATATCAACCGCTTGGTCAAATTTAGTTGTGCTAGTAGTTTTTAATAGAGATGCTGCTTCAGTAAGAGTATATTGTTTAGTTAAATCTAATTTAGCTAAAACATCTTTTCTTTTCTTTGTTAATTTAGACATGTCTTATTAAAATTAATAGGGTTTCTGACCGTCAATAGTCATACCAAGACTACGAGCTGTTCCTGCTACCATTGACATTGCCGCTTCCATTGTAAAACAATTTAAATCGGGCATTTTCAATTCTGCTATGGTTCTAACTTGATCCCAAGTTACTTTTCCTATTTTCTTACGATTAGGTTCTGCTGAGCCTTTTGCAACTTTAACAAGCTCTTTTAACTGTATTGCTACAGGTGGAACTTTAATTATAAATTCAAAAGATTTGTCAGAATAAACAGTAATTACAACAGGAAGAACTTTTCCAGCTTTGTCTTGAGTACGTGCATTAAACTGCTTACAAAACTCCATAATATTTACACCTTTAGAACCCAATGCTGGACCTATTGGTGGAGATGGATTTGCAGCACCGCCTTTTACTTGTAATTTAATAAAGCCTGTTACTTCTTTTGCCATTTTTTTTCTTAATTTAATTCAATAATTAGAAGCTTATTGTAACGTTTCAAAACTATTTCTCACAAATAGCTTTGCAAATTTAATTTTTATTTTTGACTATACAAATTTTAATTTACTCTTTTTCAACTTGCGTATAGTTTAATTCTAAAGGTGTTTTGCGACCGAAAATCTTAACCATAACTTTTAATTTCTTTTTATCTTCGTTAATTTCTTCAATTACACCTGAAAAACTATTAAATGGTCCGTCAATTACTTTAACGGCATCTCCTATCAAGTATGGATTTATTGTTTCAATTTCGTTTTCAGTAAGTGCATCAACATTGCCTAATATACGATTAACTTCTGATTGGCGCATTGGAACTGGGTTGCCTCCTTTATCTCCTAAGAAGCCAATTACATTGGGCACATTTTTTATTGTATGGCCTATTTCACCTACTATTGCAGCTTCGATAAGTATGTATCCAGGATAAAAGTTACGTTCTATAGTTACCTTTTTTCCATTACGTATTTGAATTACTTTTTCTGTAGGGATTAGTATTTGAGATACATAATCATTCATACCTATACGGCTAATTTCAACCTCAATAAATTGTTTTATTTTTTTTTCTTGTCCAGCAACAGCACGTATAACGTACCATTTTTTTACTGTATCTGTTTTTTGAATTTCCGACATCATCTATCCCTCCATAAGTTTGTACACTTGTTCAAGAACAAATTGGAACGATTGATCCATAGCCATTACAATTACTGCAAATATAAGAGAGGCTACAATTACTAATGCGGCGCTACTTTGTAACTCGCTCCATGAAGGCCAAGTTACATTATTCATCAACTCGTCGTAAGATGACTTTAAATATGAAATTAAATTTTTCATTTATAGTTGTAAAAGATAAATTATAGTTGAGCACAGGCGGAGAGATTCGAACTCCCATCAACGGTTTTGGAGACCGCTATTCTACCCTTGAACTACGCCTGTAAATAATATGTAAAAAGTATCCTAAAATTATTAGGATACTTTTTACATAAAAAATGTACTTAAAATTACTTTATTATTTCAATTACCTGACCAGCACCTACTGTACGACCACCCTCACGGATAGCAAAACGTAAACCTTTGTCCATTGCAACTGGAACTATTAAATTAACTGTTATTGTAACGTTGTCACCTGGCATAACCATTTCACGACCTTCAGGTAGTGTAATTTCTCCAGTTACATCCGTAGTACGGAAGTAAAATTGAGGACGATATTTATTGTGGAATGGTGTATGACGTCCACCTTCTTCTTTTTTCAAAACATATATTTCTGCTTTAAAATCATAGTGTGGAGTAATAGAACCTGGTTTAGCGATAACCATACCACGACGAATTAACGATTTGTCAATACCGCGTAATAATAAACCTACGTTATCTCCAGCCTCACCTGAATCCAATAATTTACGGAACATTTCAACTCCTGTAACTACTGATTTCATTTTTTCGTCTTGCATACCTAATATCTCCACCTCTTCTCCAACGTTTACTTTACCTGTTTCAATTTTACCAGTAGCAACTGTACCACGACCTGTGATAGAGAATACATCTTCAACTGGCATTAGAAATGGTTTGTCAACTTCGCGTAATGGAATTGGAATCCAAGTATCCACTGCATCCATTAATTCTAATATAGATTCTGACCATTTTGGATCTTTATTCAAACCACCTAATGCAGAACCTTTGATTACTGGTGTGTTATCACCATCAAATTTGTAGAATGTTAATAATTCACGAATTTCCATTTCAACAAGTTCTAATAACTCAGGGTCATCTACTGCATCAACTTTATTCATAAATACTACTAATTTAGGTACACCAACCTGACGAGCTAACAATATATGTTCGCGTGTTTGTGGCATTGGTCCGTCTGTAGCAGCAACAACAAGTATTGCACCATCCATTTGAGCGGCACCTGTAACCATGTTTTTTACGTAATCCGCGTGACCAGGACAGTCAACGTGAGCGTAATGGCGATTAGCTGTAGAATATTCAACGTGTGATGTATTAATTGTAATACCACGTTCTTTTTCTTCAGGAGCATTATCAATAGAAGAGAAATCTCTTACTTCTGACCATCCTTTTTCTGCTAATACAACAGTAATAGCAGCGGTTAATGTAGTTTTACCATGATCTACGTGACCTATTGTACCGATATTCACATGGGGTTTTGAGCGGTCAAATTTTTCTTTAGCCATTTGTTTTGTTTATTTATTTTGTTTATAATTTATTTACTATTTACTTTTAATATTTTTTATTTTAAGCTAAAGTAGTGAGCTGTTTACGGGAATTGAACCCGTGACCTCTTCCTTACCAAGGAAGTACTCTACCCCTGAGCTAAAACAGCAAAGTTATGTGTTGAGCACTTACTTTAATTTTCAATACTACTAACTTGATAAAAACAAGAGCGGAAGACCGGGCTCGAACCGGCCACCCTCAGCTTGGAAGGCTGACGCTCTACCAAATGAGCTACTTCCGCTTGTTAAAAAATTTATCTTATTGTATAGTGGGGAAAGGTGGATTCGAACCACCGTAGGTTTCCCAGCAGATTTACAGTCTGCCCCATTTGGCCGCTCTGGTATTTCCCCAATAACTTATTGAATACTTTTTACTTTAAATAAAGAACGTTAAAAAGAGCCGATGATTGGATTCGAACCCACGACCTGCTGATTACAAATCAGCTGCTCTACCAACTGAGCTACATCGGCTTATTATTTGTTTTATTATTAAATAAGTGAATATTTACTTTTTCAATAACAAGTGCAAATGTAAATATATTTTTAATTCTACAAAATATATTTTTAATAAAAATGAATTTTTATTTATATGCAACAAATATTGATTATAAAACGAGTTGTTATTTAACTTCTATTAACTCTGTATCAAAATACAAAATGGCTTTGGGCGCTATTACTGGTGGGCGTCCTGCTTCGCCATAAGCTAACTCGTAGGGTATAATTAAGCGCATTTTGTCGCCCACTTTCATTAATGCAATTCCTTCGTCCCAGCCTTTAATAACTTGCCCTACACCTAATTTAAATGTAATTGGCTCGCCTCTTTCTATTGATGAATCAAAAAGTTTTTTCTCATTTTTCTCATCTAAAGTATAACCCGTGTAGTGAACGCTTACGTTTTTATTATTTTCGGCTTGTGCGCCTTTGCCTTCTGCAACTCTAATGTATTGTAAGCCTGATGCTGTTTTTTCGGTTTTTGCATCTTTAGGCATATCAAAATATATTTTGGGAGCATCTATTACTTCTAATAATTGCACTTCAAATTTTAACGTAGAATTTCCTGGTATTGGACCTTGGGCATTAGCGCCGTAGCCTAACGCTGGCGGTATTGTTAGTATTGCTTTGTCGCCCTCGCAAAGTAGCGCTATACCTTCGTCCCAACCTTTTATAACTTGCCCTGCTCCTAACTTAAAAGTAAATGGATCGCCACGTTTTACTGAACTATCAAATACGCTATCGTTGAGGAATTTTCCTGTGTAGTGCACTTTTACTTTTTTGCCTGCTTCGGCTTGTTTTCCTTTACCATGCTCTATTATTTGGTATTGTAAGCCACTGGCTGTTGTTTTAGTTTCCATTTTGTTTTTTTGTGCTAATGTGTATGTGCTTGTAATAGTTAGGCTTGTGGCCAATAATAGTGTTGATGTTTTCATATTTATATTTATTATTTGAGGTACATTAATCTCTTAAATCTACCACTTCGGCAGTGGGATATTTGGCTTTATTATACACAAAAGTATCGTCAGATATTACAGTTTTTGCATCTAACTTTTTTACTAAGTACGTACTTGTACTGCCATCTTTTCCATTAACGATAAGGCTCGACACTTCGTTTTTAATTTTATTAATACATAGCTCGGCAGTATGAAAAGCTTTCTTTTTAGGGTCTAATGGGAATAGTTTTATTACTTGTATTGCTACTTTGTTTCGCAATTCTTCTTTTACATATTCGTATTTGAAACCTTTTTCATAAATAGTAAATATGTTGCGAGGGGTTATTTTGCCTTCGTCTTCGTTTTTATCTACATTATTTATTTGTACTTCGTTGGCTTCTTTAATGTAAGTCCATACTGTTTTACCATCGCTTATAATGGTTTGGCCTGTAAGTTCCAAGCGGTATTTATCGCCCTTAACCCATAGTTTACCATCGTGTTTCTCGTTCGTTTTCTTAGCTTTGTTAGCTAAAATAAAACTAAATACCGAATGTAAATTGGTAAACTTTTTAGTTTTGGCACTTAATTTATCCAATATAACTTTGGCTTGAGCAGTTTTATCTTGTGCCTGAATGGTGTGTGTAAATACTAGTAAGGCTAAAAATAATAATAGGTGTTTCATTTTATAAATTATTTAATTAAAAGTTAATATTTTTTTTGCCGAATTTACAATGATTATGCCAATAAGCATCTATTTGGAATTATGAATTACTAATTACGTTTAAAATCAATTACTTACACGCCAAATTAGATTAATAAATAATTGTAATTGCATAGCTTTATAATTTTATTAAACTAGGGTTGTTTGCTATTAAATCTTTTAAATTGGGGCGTAACCGACTTTTATACACAGCCAAACATTCTGGACCGTTTTTAACTCTGCCTTTGCGCAATACGCGTTGTTCCTCAATAGGTAGTAATGAAATAGCGTGGCAATTGGTACTGCAACAGTTGTGGTGTTTGGCTTTACAGTCATCGCATTGTATAAATAGTAAATGGCAATCGTCGTTAGCGCAATTAGTATGATTATCGCAGGAGGCGCCACATTGGTGACATTGCGCAAGTACATCATCAGTAATGCGTTCGCCAAGACGTTCATCAAACACAAAATTTTTACCCAAAAATTGCGACTCTAAACCTTGTTCTTTTATTTCTTTTGCGTACTGAATAATACCGCCTTGCAAATGATTCACATCTTGAAATCCCTCATGTTTGAGATACGCTGATGCTTTTTCGCAACGAATACCGCCTGTGCAATACATGAGTATTTTATGATCTTTTTTGTCTTTGAGTGCGTTTATTACCATTGGCAGTTCTTCACGAAACGTATCCGCATTGGGAGCAAGCGCACCTTTAAAATGGCCCACTTCGCTTTCGTAGTGGTTACGCATATCTATTACTATTACATTTTGTTGCGCTAAGGCTTGGTTAAATTCTACGGCATTGAGATATTTACCTGTATTTGACGCATCAAACGTAGGGTCGTTAATACCATCGGCTACTATTTTATCTCGTACTTTTACGGCGAGTTTATAAAACGATTTACCGCTATCTTCCACTGCAAACTTAAACGGTACGCCTGCAAATTGGGGCAGCTCATTAAGTTGTTTTTCAAACATGGCAAACTCATGCGTGGGAACACTCATTTGTGCATTTATGCCTTCGTGTGCAACGTATATGCGCCCTTTACAGTCTATAGCATCAAATTGTTTATACAACTGGTCGCGTACTTCTTGTGGATTTTGAATTTGCACATATCTGTAAAAAGATAATGTTGTACGCTGTACTTCGTCGGTTTTAATCCACTCTTTTAATTCTTTTTTACTTATTCGGTTGTGTAATAACATTTGCAATATGTTTTACTTGGTTAATTTTTTTTACAATATTAGTATAAAATAACCATGTTGGTTTGGCTAGCGTATTATTATTTGTTATGCTTTTGTATCCAAAATATTAATTATAGATATACCAACAAAGTGCAAGGTATAGACTATGCCTACACCTTACAAGGCTGGATAAAAGCAGTAAACTCCGAAGACCTAGACCCAACTAAAGACCAAGGTAAAGACGGTAATAACACACCTAACTACAACCCCAACACACTTGTAGCCCGCGACGCCTTTGGATACTCATTAGGCTATTATACCAACGACTACAAAAGCATAGGCCTAAGTAACTTTATAGCCAGTAAAATAAGCGCGCCCCTTACCCCCAGCTTATACAACGGTAACATAAGCCACATGGTTACCACCATTACCAACCCTACTACAGGCGCTACCTTACCACAACTTACCACCTACACCTACGACCAGCTTAACCGATTAGTACACGCCAAAGCCTATGATAATATAGACAAAGCAAATAATAATTGGCCTGCTTTAAGTACCTATACAGGACGTTACGAAAATATACTAAACTACGACGCCAATGGCAATATATTGCAACAGCGCCGCAGAGACGAAACAGGAACACTTATAGATAATATAACCTACAAATACAACAACAAAACAACGGTACCTAGTATGTTTACACCTACAAGTTTTATACGTAAAACCAACAACCGATTGTATAACGTAAACGAAACAACTGATGATTTTGGTACATTAACCGCAAGCCAAACTGCCTCTCTTAATGTTACAAATCCAGCATTAACAAGTACCGCCACCGACGATATAGAAGACCAAGGCATATTTAACACCGCCAACGTAGCCCAAACAAATAACTATACCTACGATGCCATAGGAAACCTTATTAGCGACAAACAAGAACAAATAGCTAATATAGAATGGACTGTGTATGGAAAAATTAAGTACATTAGCCGCATGAATACAAGTAACTGTAACAAACCCGATTTAGAGTTTAACTATGATGCTAGCGGAAACCGCATAAGCAAATTAGAAAAACCTCGTATTAACGGAGTGTTACAAGATATAATTACTTACAAATACACTTACTACACCCGCGATGCACAAGGCAACACTATGGCTGTATATAGCTATGTAGTGGGAGACGAACCTATATACACACGCTATACACTAAAAGAACGCAACCTATATGGCAGTAGCCGATTGGGGGTAGATTATAGTTCAATAGAACTTATAAGCCCAATACCATTGTTAGGAGTGTACACCACCACACTGGGCAACAAACACTTTGAAGCCAGCAACCATCTAGGCAATGTACTAACGCTGTTTACGGATAAAAAAATACCAGTAGGCACAGGCACTACAATTAGTTACTACAAAGCCGACCTGGTAAGCAGTATGGACTACAGCCCATTTGGTGCGCCACTTAAAGGACGTACCTTGTACAAAGGCGGTGCTAACGCTACTACAGGTTTACCAAATATTGCTACTGATGGTAGTAGGTACGGGTTTAACGGCATGGAAAACGACAATGAAGTGAAAGGCGCTGGAAACCAACAGGACTATGGTGCTAGAATTTACGATAATCGATTAGGTAAATTCTTAAGTATAGATCCATTAACTGTTAAATTTTCAATGCGCTCCCCTTATTTATTTGCTGATAATTGTCCAATAACTAAAGTTGATTTTTTAGGTTTGTCTGGAGTTGCATATTATCAAAAAAAACTTGATGGATATACTATTATTGTAAATAAAGAAACGGGAAACAGTATTATAGAAAAAACAACAGTTACAAGCGTTTATTGTTCTAGTTCTAAATTCCGACCTACAGACTACGTTGCTGTAACTGTTGAAACTTTTGAAATTAATACCAAAGGAAAAATTACAAAAATAACAACAGTAGAAAGTGAGTTAAGATTTGGACTTAATTCTACTTCTGGAGGTATTGATGGGACTGATAGTAAAATCTTAACAAAGAAAAGTAGCGCTATAAAAGAGAAGAGCAGTAATTCATCAGTAACAAAAGATAATTTTGTTAATGCAGTTGCTGATTACGCAGGAAAAAAGAATGAGGATTTTAAGTCTGGAGACTTTGAAGGAATAAGTACTAGTGATAAAACTTTGGAATCAATGAAAACATTGCTTTTTCCTATTGCTTCAGCTTTTAATAAAGGATTAGGTGTCTTAACAGAGCTACTCCTTGAAACACTTCCCGATTCAAATAAGAACTTTCATTCAAAAAAATTCACTCCATTAGAAGCTAAAGAAGCAACTGAGGTATATAAAAAAGATGTTAAATAATGAAATATCATCACTTCTTACTTTTTTTTATGTTTATTGCTTGGGTTATAGAGGAATGTTTATTACTTAAAATAAAAAGTAGTTTAAATAAGCAAAAGGTAAATAAAACATCTGTTTTGGAAAAAATAGAACAACATGTAAGGTGGAAGTTTATTAAAATAAAAGTTGAAGATGAAAAAATAAATAAATTAATATTATATTACAATTTATCTTTCTTGTTATTTATCATCACGTTACTATTATTAGTTTCAGTACGAATTTTTAAAATTTGGCTTAGATAATTTTCCCGGGCGCATTCCACGAATCCTCTGTAATAAAGGCTTCGATACACCGTAATGCTTGTTTTTAGCTTTTCTTCTGGCCATTTTAAGTGTTTTTTAAGGGATTGGTTTAATGGTAATTTTGGCTTTTAACTGTATATAATAGCACAAGCGTTGCAAACGCTTAGTTACTCAATGTTAATTTTAAAGTATTGTATCGTGAGTTCGGCAAAGCCTCAGTTGTGGTGTTGGAGGTGCTACGTTGTTACTCAATGTTAATTTTAAGTTTAGGTTTCGTGAGAACGCTTCGCTAAGTAGTGCTGCGTTTACTTATTCAAATTTAATTTTAAATTAAGGTTTTCATGAGAAC
>JACMRI010000123.1 GCA_014376525.1 Bacteroidia bacterium
AATGTTTAAAGAAATTTTTCTATTCGATTTAAAAGCAAATTTAAAACGACCCAGCACGTGGATATTTTTTACCATATTCTTAATTATTACTGCCTTAGTTACTGCTGCTGCAGGAGGACTAATTGGTAGCTCACAAGGCGAAAATAATGAGTTATTTAACTCTGCATTAAACGTTTCTGGTTTAATAAATGCAATAGTAAATAATTCACTTATCGGTACTATTATTTTAGTGGCTATAATAGCACCTGCTATCCAAAAAGATTTTCAGTACAACTCGCACAGTATATACTTTACCAAACCTATAAGTAAGTTTGGTTATGTAATGGGACGTTTTTTATCGGCCATAATTACAGCATTGGTAGTACTTATGGCATGTGTACTTGTATTTGTTATTATGTGCAACCTCCCCATATTTGATGAGGGCAAAATAGGGCATTATGGTTTATGGAACTACTTGCAAGGCTTTGTATATTTTATTATTCCCAACACATTATTTATTGGTGCATTGTTTTTTAGTGTAGTTACGTATTCTCGCAATATGCTTGCAGGCTACATAGGCGCTATAGTATTGTTAGTGTTAACAGGCATTGCTGGAAATTTAGCAAGTGATATTGATAACAAAATTATTCCATCGTTAATAGACCCTTATGGCAATACTGCGTTAAATGAAATTACACAGTACTGGTCAGCATCCGAAAAAAACATGTTGCCCATACCTTTTACAGGCATATTACTTATTAATCGTTTGTTGTGGTTAGCTATATCGGTGGTGTTGTTTATGGTTACTTATACAGGTTTTAGTTTTAATCAAACCGCAACTACATTTACATGGTTTAAAATTAAAAAAGAAAAAGTAATTACGGTAATAAACGAGGGCATAAACAAATTTCAATTACCCAAAGTTACTACCACATTTGACACCAGTTTATCTTGGAAATTATTTACATCGCTAACCAAACTAGAATATAAAAACTTGGTTAAAAGCCCTTTTTTTATAATAATAGCAATACTTAGTGCACTTACTATATTTTTTAATTATACAAATGGTAACGATTGGTATGGTACACGTTTATTACCCGTAACATACAGTATGGCAGAGAGTTTACGCAATAGCATGGGCTTGTTTGGTATTATTATTATTGTGTTTTATGCAGGTGTATTGGTATGGCGCGAGCGCGATGCCAAAATGGACGAGATAATATCGGCAACACCTATCAAAAACTGGGTATTGTTACTTTCCAAAATAGGTTCGCTTACGTTTATGTACGCTACTATTGTATTGCTTGGTATATTTATTAGCATCGTTATACAACTATCTACAGGCTTTACCGATATACAACTTATGGTATATATCAAATCATTATTTGGCTATGGTATGTTGGGTATAATTATAATTATAGCTTTGTGCGTAGCCGTACAAGCCTTTGTTAGCAACCGTTACGTAGGTTATTTTATATGTATAATTATATTGTTGTTACTGCCATTAATTCTAAGTAAAATGGGGGTACAGAATGATTTAATAAAATTTAATTCATCGGGTCCAAGTATGCCGTATTCAGATATGAACGGCTTTGGGCATCAATTATATACTTTCTTATTATACAAAAGTTATTGGTTAGCATTTGTAAGCCTATTACTTATTAGCGCTAATCTATTATGGAACCGTGGTAAAGAAAAAGGGATATTGGCACGTATTACATTTGCTAAAAATACCATAAGCACTAAGCATTATGTGGGCTATGCCGTTGCTTTACTTACTATGATTGGATTTGGTGGCTTTATACATTACAATACCAAAGTACTTAATAAATATTATACACATGACCAAGAAGATGAAAACCAAGCGGAGTACGAACGTAAATTTAAAAAATACCAGTACATAGCTAAATTAAAAATTACCGATATTAAAGTAAACTTAGATATATATCCTGATACTCGCTCGGCAAATGTTAAAGGCGAATATTGGCTAAAAAACAAAGGTATTCACCAAGTAGACACCTTATTTATGAGTTATAGCCCAGCTACAAGCAACCCACTATTAACACTATCTAACAATAACAAATTTACTAATTTATATACTGATACTGTTAATGGTATTAAGATACTAAAGTTTGCAAACCCAATAGCAGCGGGCGATTCTGTGCACCTAACCTTTGCATACAATTATGTGCCAATTGGTTTTAAAAATGTTGATGCAGGTACAGCAATTGTTGCTAACGGAACATTTTTGAATAGTGGCGCAATATTTCCAGCTATTAGCTATGACGAAGATATTGAACACGACGATAAAGTAAAACGTGCTAAATATAAGCTAAAACCCAAAGAACGTATGCACAACGTAACCGAAACGGCCTATTTAAACAACAACTGTGTAAATAGAGATGCCGACTGGGTAAATTATGAATGCACCTTAAGCACCGCAGGCGACCAAACAGCAATATCTCCAGGGTATTTGGTTAAAAAATGGACAACTAATAACCGTAATTATTTCCATTACAAAATGGATAAAAAAATACTAAATTTTATGTCGTTTCAATCGGCACGCTATGAAGTAAAAACGAGTAAATGGAATGATGTAATTATAGAAATTTATTACGATAAACACCATCCTTACAACATAAATAGTATGCTTAAAGCCTGCGAAAAATCGCTAGCCTATTATTCGGCAAACTATGGTGCGTATCAATTTAAACAATTACGCATACAAGAGTTTCCTCGTTACGAAAGTTTTGCACAATCGTTTGCGAACACTATACCGTTTAGCGAGAGTATAGGTTTTATAGCTGCACCCGACCTTACCAAACCTGACGCTATAGACTATACCTACTTTGTAACTGCACACGAAATAGCGCACCAATGGTGGGCACACCAAGTAATAGGGGGCAATGTAAAAGGTGCAACAGTAGTAATGGAAAGCTTTGCAGAGTACAGTGCACTACGTGTAATGGAAAAGGAATATGGCAAAAAAGCAATGCGTAAATTTTTAAACTACGAACTTAAAGCCTACTTAAGTGGACGCTCTAACGATAATAGAGACGAAGACCCATTAGTATATAACCAAGGACAACAGCACATACATTACCAAAAAGGTGCTATGATAATGTATGGCTTGAGCGACCTTATTGGCGAGCAAAAAATGAACGATATATTAAAGCAATATGTAAGTAAAGTGGCGTTTCAAAATGCGCCTTACACCACTGCTTTGGAGTTTGAACAATTGGTTAAAACCAACACACCCGATAGCCTACACTATGCTATTGTAGATGGTTTTGAAAAAATAACTTTGTTTGAAAATCGTACTAAAGATGTAAGCTATACCAAGCTAACCAATGGCACATATAAAGTAAAAATAATAATAGACGCCAACAAAATATATGCAAATGGTAAAGGCAAAAAAACATTTGCTAACATGAACGATTACATAGACATAGGAATATTTGCAAAAGGAAAAACTGATGTCGAACCTGTGGAATTATATAACGTAAAACGTAAAATAAAATCGGGCATAAATACGTTTGAAATTATTGTAAGCAAACAACCTTACCAAGCAGGAATAGACCCTTACAACAAGCTAATAGACTTAGATAGCGATGATAATATTCGCAAGGTTACCGACAAAAAACCTATTAAAAAAATAGACATAAATGAAAATGATAAAAGCATAAATGTAAATATTGCAATGTAGTACAAAAAATTAAGAACTAAAAAAAGGTTGCCGTTAAATTTTAACGGCAACCTTTTTTTTAAATTTGAATAATTTGAATTTGCAACTAAACCGCCATAAATTTTATAGCTAAATCACACAAACGGTTACTATAACCCCATTCGTTGTCGTACCAGCCTATTACTTTTACCATGTTATTTACCACGCTAGTAAACTCCGAATCAAACAAGCACGAGTGCGGATTACCCACTACATCTACGGATACTATTGGGTCTTCGGTGTATTCCATTATTCCTTTAAATTCATTGGCACATGCTTTTTTAAATGCAGCATTAATCATTTCGGGCGTGTGAGGCTTGGTTAGTATACATGTAATATCTGTAAGCGAACCATCGCTTACAGGTACACGTATACCGCAACCACCTATTTTGCCTGTAAGTTCGGGAAATACTTTTGATACCGCTTTAGCTGCTCCTGTGCTTGTAGGTATCATACTTACTGCTGCTGCACGTGCACGGCGCAAATCTTTATGTGGCGCATCGTGTAGGCGTTGGTCGCCTGTGTAAGAGTGTATAGTGGTTACATACGCTTCTTCCAATATAAAATTTTCGTGCAACACTTTAAGCATCGGCGATGCGCAGTTGGTAGTACACGACGCATTAGATATTATTACATCGCCGCTGGTTAGCATGTGTTCGTTTATTCCCAATACTATAGTTTTGGTGTCATCGCTTGCTGGTGCTGATATTATAACCTTTTTGGCACCGCTTGCTATGTGTTGCATACAACTTTCTGTAGTTAAATAATGTCCTGTACACTCTATTACTACATCTATGCCTAATGCTCGCCAAGGTAACTCAGTAATATTAGGTGTTTTGTAAAATTTTATGTTGTGTCCATCCACAGTTACGCTAGTAGCATCGTGGCTTACATCGCCTTTGTATATACGGTGTACCGAATCGTATTTAAACAAATGAGCTAATGTTTTAGTATCTGTTAAATCGTTTATGGCTACTATTTCTATGTTTGGATTGTTAAGCATTACACGTGTAGTCATACGACCTATACGTCCAAATCCGTTTATTGCTACTTTAATTTTTTTCATATTAATAAGGTGTTTTAACTATTTTTTTTTATTAATTTTATTTTCATAGTTATAGCTATGAGGTTGGCTCTGTTCTTAGCTAATGAAGCATTTGCGCCAAAAAATAAATCATCCACCGTGGTGTTAAATAAATTGAGCCACACATCAAAATCATTTTCTGTTAATTGTAAATGTACGTGTTTTTGCATTACGTTATGGATATATCCTGGAATATCCAACAATACCAATTGCCAAAACTGCTCTATAAATTGTAAGTGGTTTTCGAGGTGCAATCCTTCAAAATGATGTTTTAACTGTTGATTAGTTATCATTTTGTTATAAAATGTATGCACTAACTCGTGTATATGTTCGGTGGTAGTAATGTCGTGCAACATGGAGGGGTAAGGCTTCTATTTGCCGTGTTATAAATTGAATATTTCTTTTGCATTCTTCCAGTTTTTTTTAAGTATTGGTCTGCTTACAGTTGTATCTCCATTTGATGATTCACCTGAAAAGTGGCAAAATTTTTCGGTATAATTACTGTCGCTATATTTACTCCATAATTTGAATGCGTCGTAACTTAATGGCTTTTCTACATTGAAAGGAATTGAAACACCCGTTCTAATGCAAAAGCCAGTTTGTTTAACTAATGTTTTTGAGTAGGCTGCCTTTGTTTCAACTACTTTCTTTTCATTTTTTGCTGGAGTATCAGCATTAACTTTTTTAATAGTTACTCTAATTTCATCGCTTATAGTTAACAGTCGTTGCACCTCTTCAAGTGTTGCGTTATACAAATCAGCGTCATCAGCTTTAGAAATATAAATCCCCATTTCGTTATTATTCTGTTGCGAAAATTCATACAAATTCATTGATGTAATTATGGCTTCATTTTCGTTTATATAACATTTGGCATGAAGAGTTTTACATAAACTTGTTCTAATACCGATTTGACTTTCTAACCAATTATTTTCTTCAAAATGAAGTTTATTTTCCCTGTAAACAATTCTAATATCTCGCTTTTGAATATTCAAATTACTAAGATGTTCTTTTATTCTGTCTGTAAATTGTAAGTATGGGCTAATAAGAATTAACCTATCTTTTGTCCCTTTTATAAGTTCTTCTAAGTGATAAGAAATACCTGTAGTATTTAAAAATTTTGCCATTTTATTATAGTTGTTGTTATTAAAAATAAATGATTACTTTGTAAAGTATTCCAAAATTTAGTTCAAATTGAAAAGAGACGTTTATTTCCTCAACATGATAAAGCAGGAATATTTTAATCCTACATCTATCATTCGTTACGAGCTTGTTCTGTATATTGTTTTAATTGCGTATAATTTTCATTATTAAGAATACCACAAAAATCAGCCATTGTTTTTTTAGGTGGAGTTTGCTCCAACACAATTTCATTTATTTCGTCCTCTGCATACAATAAAATTTCAATTCTTTTACCCACATAGTTAGTAGGTATTGTAAGAGATATGCTGGTAGTTTGTGGAGTAATGTATGTTCGCATCATAGCGTTGTTTTATTTCTTAATAACAATTATGCTAATTATACCCTATCCCATACGGATGTTTAAAATAAAAATCGCAATCGTAATTAGCAGCGTCTGTGTAGGGTATTGGGGCTAAAGCATCATTAACTAAAATGTATAATTCGTACTTTAGTTCGTGTAGCATAGCCAATACATTGGTTCTATTTTCTTGGCCCGAAAGTTCGGCTTGCACTATGGGTTTGTGTGTATTAATTAGGGGCAACATTTCTTTTATAATGTATTGCTCGTAACCCTCTACATCTATTTTTATAAAATCTATTTTTTGTAACGCTCCAAATGCTTGTGTAGGGGTAATCATTTGCACATCTATACTTTGGGCGGTGGTGTCGCTGTCTTTGTTGGTATCGCTCACTTTGGTAAGCCCGTGGCGTAACACTCCATCTATTACTGGGGTGGTCATGCGCACTATTTTATTTTCGCTCCCTAAGGCATTGGCTACAAGTGTACTATTGGTGCAACGGTTCATTAAAATATTTCCTTGCCATATTTTGCCAAATAGTGGCATAGGTTCTACTGCTATTACTTTGCCCGCAGGCGTAGCCCAACGGCTCATAAACACGCTATAGTAACCAAGGTTAGCACCTATATCTATACAATTAAAACCTGGTTTTATAAGTGTACGTAAGTAATGTATTTCGGGGTATTGTTTTTTGAGAAAACCTGCACTTATTAGTTTTATGTATAGGCTACTTACAAGGCGCAAGTAGGCTTCAATAGGCATTATTTTAAATAATGTTTGTTTAACGAATTTAAGCATAAGTACGTGTTATTTTATTTCTTTAAAATCAACATAATCGCCTTGATTATCCAAGTTTGATTTTGAATTGGTTGTACTGGTTTGTTGTATGCGAGTTTCGCCCTCTTTGGTGCTGGGTTGTTGCTGTTGTTTACCATTGTTATTATTCATGTGCTCGGGAGTATTGTTCACAAACATGCGCAACAACGACGGAAACAAGAAACGTCCAATAAGGCGTAAAATAAGATAACCAAGAATAAGTTTTAATAAAAAGCTCATAACGTATAGTAGTAAAATTAGTAATTAAAATTTCAGTAGTGTTTTAGAGCACTAAAAAAACCTAATTAATTACACTGCAAAAGCCGAATAATTAATTAGGTTTAAAATTAGTAATTTATTTTAAATTAATAATTTACAATTGTGCTTTTAGTTTTTCTTCCAATACGCTACGAGGCACTGCTCCTACTTGCTTATCTACTATTTCGCCATTTTTAAAAAACAATAAAGCGGGTATGTTTCTAATACCATATTTTGTAGCTATTTCGGGGTTAGTGTCCACGTTTACTTTGCCTATTACGGCACGTCCTTCATAGTCTTTAGCTAATTCTTCTACCACTGGGCCTACCATGCGGCAAGGGCCACACCATTCTGCCCAAAAGTCTACTAATACTGGTTTGTCACTTTTTTCTACTAATTCAGCAAAATTTGCGTCGGTTAATTCTAATGCCATTGTATTTTATTTGTTTTAAAAGTTGATTAATTATTATGTTAGTTATTTGTTATGTAAAATTACATTTTCAAACAATATGCCTTATATTTATTTACTGACATTATTTCAACTTTAATTAAATTTACACGACAATATTATTGTTTTATTAGTTTTTGTGAAGTTATAGTGCCATTAGCACCTGTCATTTTTACTACATAATATCCAGTTGCTAAATCGTTTATGGCAATAGCAGCGTCTGTACTTGTTATTAATAATGCACCAGCCACGTTGTATATGCTTGTAGTAGTTGCGTTAGTAGTTATAAATGCACTTGCAGGATTGGGGTAAAATTGTGTTGTATTTGCACTTACTTTAGTATTTACACCAACAGTTTTATCGTGTATAATATTGTCAATACATGCATATGTTGGTGTGTTTATACCAAATGAACCTACATCGCTAGATGCAAAACTCATCTTAATACCCGTTGTAGCGTTTAATGGTGTTAAATCAACCAATTTCCAAGTTTTAACTATGTAATCGTTTACATTATTACTATCTCTAAAATCAGCTAAATAAAACACCACAGAATTAGTGTTAGCGGTGTCTACTGATGTAAATTTTACATAAAAATAATCAGGGTCGTTGCCTGTTGCACCACCAAACTTTTTTGAGAACCCTGAACCGTTTTGCATATCTCTTACTGCCAATGTACTGTTGGAAATTTGCAAACTTAAAAACAGATTTGTTCCATTGTTATTAATAGAATCAAACACCACTTTAGTATCTTTATATATAAGTGCAAACTTAGCCATGTTATTGCCACCCATTGGTGCAAATGTGCTGTATTGGTTAGCGTACGATGTATTTACAGTATCAGTATTATTACTGTATGCCCAACCCTCCCAATATGGACCAAACTGTGAGCTATAATAGTTTTCAAACACTAAGCCTTTGCTTTTAAAAGGTGCACCACCTAAGTTTGCACCATTTTCGTAACCTGTAGAGTCGGTTACTAGGTTTTCAAAATCTACTATTGAACCTTGGGCTTTAACCATAACGTTTACTGCTAATAACGTTGCAATACTTAGTACAATTTTTTTCATTTTTTTTTTAATTTTCTGTTGTTTAAATAATTTGTTTTAACAAACTTACTTCACCAACTAATAAAAAACGAAAACGCCTAACCAAAAAAACATACTTACAATTGTGTGCACCAATAGCAAGTAGCCGTTAAGCTATTATCGTTACTCATTACCCGTGAGCAAGCCTCATAATTTTTTTGTGTAATTGGCAGGTATCCTGACTCGTTTCACTTTTTTCTGCACCTTCTCATAACACTACGTTACAATGGTTTAATTTGCAGTAAAGTTGGTTTTTTATTTTATTTTGAAACTTACAGTAGCGGGAACTGTTTATGATTTACACATAATTCCCTTTTAATTTGTAGTAGTTACAAAACCAATTACAGCTACAAAGCAACACATTTTTAAGTAATTATTGGTATTTGCAAAAAATATTTATATTTGCAAGTGATGAAAAAAATATATTTACTAATACTATTAGTTATTACCACACTTACCACTAATGCACAATACCGTTGGGAATTGGGCGGAACCTTAGGAGCATCAAGCTATTTGGGCGAAATGGGAGGTAAAGAACTTACTAGAAGAGATTTTATTGTAGATATGCAAATAGTGCGCACACGCACCACACAAGGTATATATGTACGTCGCAAATTAAACAAAAGTTTTATGTGGCGTTCAGCATTTAGCTTCGCTCGCCTGTCAGGCGCTGATGTTTTATCATTAAACCCTGGGCGTGTAGGACGCAATTTAAGTTTTAGAAACAATATTTTTGAACTTGAAACCGATTTAGAATGGGTATTTTACAAGCCTAAAAATATAGCACGTTGGTTTGGTAAACGTGTAGATTTACAAACCTACTTGTTTGCTGGAGGTGCCGTATATCACCACGACCCAGTAACTACTTACAATGGTAAAACTGTTAAACTACGTCCATTACAAACTGAAGGTGTAGCCTACAAACCGTGGCAAGTATCAGTACCAATGGGTATAGGTATGGCATATATAATAGGCAAAACACTAAAAGTAGGCTTAGAGGTGAGCTACCGCAAAGTATTTACCGATTATATTGACGATGCAAGCACAACCTATAAAGACCCTAACTCGTTTACTGACCCTTTGGCAAAAGCACTGTCTAACCGCCGAGGCGAACTTGACCCTACCCTATCTGAAGATTTTGCTGCAAATCCTCAAAATTATATTGCTGGAAGTAAGCGAGGAGATCCAAAACACAATGACGACCTTTTTTACCTACAAGCAACCGTTGGTTATGTATTAAAAGGTAAAAACTCGTTTTACAAATCCAAATACCGCAGTATTACAGGACGCAGAGGTATGAAAAAACGTAGAGTTAGAGCTAAATTTTAGCTATTGCACTATATTTATTATTTATCAACATATTTGTGTGATAATCTTATTTTATTACTTTTGCATTCTCAATAATAATAATAATCAATAAACAAAAACAATTAATCATGGTAAAACAGTACGAAACCGTTTTCATTTTAACTCCCGTTTTGTCTGATGAGCAGGCAAAGGAAGCGGTAACAAAGTTTCGCGATGTGCTTAAAGTAAGCAGCGCAAAAATTACACACGAAGAGAATTGGGGCCTAAGAAAACTGGCCTATTCTATTCAAAAGAAAAACACAGGATTTTACACACTTTTTGAATTTGAAGCAGAGGGTGATGCAGTAGCTGGTCTTGAAATTGCGTTTAAACGCGACGAACGCGTTTTACGTTTTATGACTGTGTCATTAGACAAACATGCACAAGCATGGGCAGCAAAACGTCGTGGGAAACACGCAGACAAGAAGTAATTAAACAACGCTAAAAAATCTAAAAAGAACAATGGCTACAGCACAAGAAGTACGTTATTTGAATCCACCAAGCGTGGACGTTAACAAAAAAAAATATTGCCGTTTCAAAAAAAGCGGAATTAAATATATAGACTACAAAGACGAAAAATATCTTTTGAAGTTTGTAAACGAACAAGGTAAATTGTTACCACGTCGTTTAACTGGTACATCATTAAAGTATCAACGCAAAGTAGCTCAAGCAGTAAAACGTGCACGTCACATTGCTTTGATGCCTTACTTAGCCGATATGATGAAATAATAAGAACTCTATTCATAATAAAAATTAACTACAACAATGGAAATTATATTAAGAGCAGACGTTAAAAATTTGGGTTATAAAAATGATATCGTTACCGTAAAAAACGGTTACGGTCTTAATTTTTTAATACCTCAAGGAGTGGGTTCATTAGCTACTGATAGTGCTAAAAAAGTTCATGCCGAAAATTTAAAACAAAGCGCTCACAAAGAAGTAAAAGTAAGAGCTACTGCTGAAGCATTGGCTACACAACTAGGAACAGTATTGGTAAAAGTTGGTGCTAAAGCTGGCGAAAATGGTAAAATATTTGGAGCAGTAACTGCAATACAAATTGCCGATGCGTTAAAGAAATTAGGTCACGACATAGATCGTAAAAATCTTACTATTGAAGGAGATAGCATTAAAGCCCTTGGTCAATACGTAGTAACTGCTCGTTTGCACAAAGATATTACTGCATCAATCAAATTTGAAGTAATAGCTGAGTAACTTGGATTACTTTATCGAATATAAAAAGCCGTTTATCGTAAGATAACGGCTTTTTGGTTTAATTGAAATAGCTTATTTACTTTTACAAAAAAATAAACAATCATTAAATATTTATTATTTATAGTTAATTAAAAGGAGGAAATATTAATCTGTAACATTTATCCACCAGTATTGAACAAAGCACTAAAGCAACTTTTATTTACATTTGATTACGAATTGTACCTTGGTGCAGATAGTGGTAGTGTAACCAAGTGCTTGTTAGAACCTACTACAGCACTATTCAATTTGTTGGAAAGATACAATTGCAAAGGAATTTTATTTGTAGATACTACTTATCTGCTTCAACTACAAAAATTAGCCAAAGCAAATACCTTTACCAAAGCAACTACTGATTATAAAGAAATATGTGCACAATTGCAGTTTTTGCATGAAAATAATTGGGAAATTCACATACACTTGCACCCACATTGGAACGAAGCTACTTACAACCCAACATCAAACAAGTGGCAGCTCAATAACTATACTAATTACAGATTACACACCTTAGACGTTAATACTATTGATGGCTTAATAAAAGAAAGCCAACAATTATTGGCTAGTATTTTAAACATTCCAATTACTCAATTAGATAGCTATAGAGCAGGCGGATGGAGTATACAACCGTTTGAATATTTGGTAAACGTATTTAAAAATAATGGAATTAAATATGATTTTAGTTGCTTAAATAATCATGCTAATTTGAACGAAAATTTTTATTACGACTATACCAATATTGTTGAAAATAGCATTTACAAATTTGAAGATAATATAGGCGAAATAAGCGAAAATGGTTCGTTTACCGAGTTAAGTATTAGTGCTTGGAAAAAACCATCAACCCAATTTAACCGAATAGGAGGTAAACTAATAAATAAACTTTTGTGGAAAGCAGGCTACACTACTTGGGGAGATGGCAAAGCCGCTAAAACACCACATAACAATACAAGTGTAGTAAACAATAATTACGAAATGATAAGTGTAGAACTACTTACTATGCACAATTATTTATGCTACAAAAAATTTATACGTAACAATAGCTATATGCAGTTTATATCTCACTCTAAAATGATAAACAAGCATAATTTACACATGCTTAATTCATTTTTAAAACATACAGTGGCACATTACGCAATTAATACTAATTTTAGAGAAATTCCGGAAATTAAAAATTGAAATGACCACCATTTACATACTCATAGGCACTCGCCCAAATTTTATAAAAGTAACCCAGTTTAAAAAAGAAGTAGCCAAGTACCCCAACTTAGCTTTAAAATTAATACATACAGGACAGCACTCTGGAGCAGCTATGGCCGATGTGTTTTTTGAGCAATTTCAACTCCAGCCCGATTATTTTTTAAACATAGCGCAAGCAACCCCTATACAGCAAATAGCTGCAATATTAGTAGAATTAGAAACATTAATAAACACCATAGGCAAACCCAATTACTTAATGGTAGTGGGCGATGTAAACTCTACACTTGCTGGTACATTGGTTGCCAATAAAATGGAAATACCCCTTATGCACCTAGAAAGTGGCTTGCGTAGTTTTGATAACACAATGCCCGAAGAGCATAATCGCATAGTAACAGACGCACTAACTAATTGTTTTTTTACTACCGAAGAAGTAGCAAACGAAAATTTATTAGCCGAAAAAAAATTAGCAAAAAACCTGCATTATGTTGGCAATACCATGATAGATACTCTAGTGGCATTTAAGCAAAATATTGATGCGAGCACTATACTAGATGATAAAAAAATAATACCAACTACCTATTGTTTAATGACGATGCACCGACCGTCAAACGTAGATACTGCAGCTGGTTTGAGCGTTATTGTAGATTTAATACAATACATTACCTCTACACATAAAGTAGTGTTTCCTATACACCCACGTACATATAACAATTTAAAAAAATATAATTTATTAACTCTTTTGGAGGTTATCCCCAACTTATTATTTACAGAACCATTAGATTATTTTGCATTTCAAAAATTAATAAAACACAGCGCATTTGTAATAACAGATAGTGGCGGAGTGCAGGAAGAAACTACATTTAACCATGTGCCTTGCCTTACTCTGCGTAATAATACAGAACGCCCTATTACCTGCACACTGGGTACTAATACCTTGTGTAATGCGGATAATATAAAGCCCTTCATTAAACAAATAATAGAAGGTAAATATAAAAAAGGTATTGTACCTCCCTTGTGGGACGGTAAGGCAACACAGCGAATAGTAGAAGTGTGGAGCAAACTATAAATAGTATAGCAACTATGTAAATGGTATTGTACGTAACTTATAACGATGCGCCAAGCGGTATATACAACTCGCAAGTAATAGATGTACTAAATTGTTGGCAACGCCAATTTGCTATTCCTACGCAACTTATAGCGTTTGTATCATTGCGAAGATATAAAGAGTATAAGCAATATATAAAAGCGGAACTGCCCAACGCACTAGTGTTACCTATGTTTCCAAGTGTACAGTTGTGGAAATGGAATGCCCTTACTTTATTTTTTGTTACTTTGTACTATCAACCCAAAACCATAGTGGGGCGTAGTGTTTATGCTACTAACATAGCATTAATTATGCGTGCTATTTTTAGCAAAATAAAAATAGTATACGATGGCAGAGGAGCAATAGCCGCAGAGGTTGCAGAGTATAATGTAGGCAACGGAAGTATTGATATTAAAGCCATAGAGACGATGGAGCGTAAGGCAATAATAGAAAGTAATTACAAATTAGCAGTAAGTAATGCGCTTGTAAACTATTGGCAAACCGAATATAATTATACTGCAACTAACCATGTAGTAGTGCCATGTACAGTTGATGATACGTTTATGAAAACCGAACTTACAACTAATTCCAATACAACTATAAACGTAGTGTATGCGGGCTCGTTAGCGGGTTGGCAGTCGTTGCAACTGTTACATAAATTATTAATAAATATTTTGCAAAATAATAATAGCACAGTAATAACATTTTTGAGTGATGAACACGAACTCATTACACAATTACAAATGCAATTTCCTAAACGTATTACACAACATAAAGTACCGCATAAAACCGTATGTAACGCACTAATGCAAGCAGACTACGGCATATTGTTCCGTGAAATAAGTATAACCAATAGTGTAGCATCACCCGTAAAGTTTGGCGAATACTTAGCGTGTGGTTTGCAAATAATAGCTTCGGCAAATATTGGCGACTGTTCGGAGCAAGTGCTTGAAAATAATTTAGGAATAATAATTACTGATATTGACGCTCCTATTTATTTATCAAAACCAACAGCTGCGCAACGTACAACTAATCGTACATTTGCATTGGCACAATACAACAAAAATACACCTGCAGTTTTAACATACTACAAAACGCTACTAACCCTATGAAACCTATGCATGTAGCGTTTTTTACTGATGGCATATACCCTTATGTAATGGGCGGAATGCAAACGCATTCGTACAACCTAATAAAACAATTGGCAATGCAAAAAGTACAGGTAACTGTGTATCATGTGCTTCCTAAAGCGCAAGAGCCTGTAGATTATAATATTCATTTTACGCCCAACGAACTGCATTACATTACTTTTAATACGTTTGTATTCCCAACAGGAAAGCGGTTTGTGGGGCATTACTTGTATTACTCGTATCAATATTCAAAACTAATTACACAGCATTTTGTAGCGCACAACACTACTGCTACCGTTGTGTTTGCCAAAGGATTTAGTGCATGGTATTTACTAGCCAACAAAAAAAAATTAGGTGTTACTATTCCTATACTAGTAAAGTTTCATGGCTTGGAAATGTGGCAACGAGCGGCTTCATTTACCGAAAAATTAAAACAATATTTACTACGCCCTGCGGTAGGGTACAATTTGCGTAATGCCACTGCAGTAGTATCTTATGGTGGAAATATAACCAAAATAATACAAGCGCAAGGTGTACCATTATCTAATATAATAGATATACCCACAGGAATAGCCCAAAGTTGGTTAAGCGAGAGAAGAACCCAAGTAAATACAGTACGTAAGTTTGTATTTGTAGGACGTTACGAACGCCGTAAAGGCCTAGAGGAATTGAACCAAGCCATTGCACAACTGCAACATGACGCGCTATTAAATTGCGAGTTTCATTTCATAGGACCTATACCTCAACCTTTGCGTTTAGCGCATAGCAACTGTATATATTGTGGTAGTATAACAGACGCTAATGAATTAAAAAAAATAATTATTACCACCGATATACTCATTTGCCCAAGCTACGCAGAGGGTATGCCTAACGTAATACTAGAGGCTATGGCAAGCGGAAACGCAATAATATCAACCAATGTTGGAGCTATAAACACTATGGTAAATAATACAAATGGTTGGCTGATGAGCACCTGTAACGTGAGCGAAATAGCTATTACCATAAAAAAAGCAATAGCTACAAGTGATGTAGAATTACTGCAAAAACAAAATAATAGCATAGCTATAACTCGTAGTAAATTTATGTGGAATACTCTTGTACATAGATATATTAAAGCATTTGAGAAGAAATAAACACTATTATGTGTGGTAAAGTAAAGTTATTGTGTTAAAAACGTTAATAAGTGGTAGTTTATTTTTAATAAAAAAACTTTGTGGAGTGTTGGTATTTAGTATATTTGGTAAATTAAATATTAAATCCAAAAATTCAAAACACAAGTACTATAAAACAAACATCGCATGAAAAAAATATTACTTTTTACTTTTGCCTCATTTTCATTAATAACGCAAGCACAAACTACACAATCAGTTCTTGCTAAGAATGACACAATAGCTACTTTAACATTCCCAAATTTCAGAAAACCAATTATACCTACCACATATGCAACATATACAGGAGCAGATAGTACGGTTAAAATAACTGTTAAATATAAAACAAAGAAAATAGCAGGTAATACTAACGCTGATACTCTTATTACAATAGTAAAAGATAGTGTTAAACTACCTAACATCAAAAAGATACGTTATTTCTACCAAAGTTTTAATCCAGCGCAAAATCAGTATGCAATAAACTTGGGTATAGGTAGTTCTTTTGGAACATTTGTAAACAATGCAGATAATAATACTGTAATGGCTGCTTCATCTAACTATCCTCCAGGAGTAGCAAACACTACCGCAGATAACTGGGTATTGGTTGGTCCTATAACTGTACCTGCAAAAGCTATTGAATTTAGATTCTCGTATGGTTTTACTAATGATACTAAACGTGATGGATTTGAAATACGCACTATTGAAGCTAGCAAATTAGATGCTACTCCTAACTATTCATTTATA
>JACMRI010000124.1 GCA_014376525.1 Bacteroidia bacterium
CCCATCATGTGGGCTAAATTGCCAGCCCAGTCTAGTAAACCATTTGGCTCAATATGTTCTTTATTTTTGTATTTTCTACGATAAATGTATGCAGCAATTCGTGGTAAGCGGGCAATTAAATCCATTGAGTCATCGTAAATATAACTCCAATAATCTTTTTTATTAAGGCCCTTAGCGTATTCTTTGGCAAAGTTACTTTCTGTTTGCAAGGCCATTACACCTACCACGTACATCGTCATTGGGTGCGTGGTTAAAGGCAAAGCATCAATGGCTTTAAATACGTGCGTTGGCACGTGGCTTCTGCGTTGCCATACACTGGTTATATGGTATGCTTCCTCCTCGGTTGGTAGTTCGCCTAATAACATTAAGTGAAACAAACCTTCTGGTAATGGCTCGCCACCACTGGGTGCTTTTGGTAGTTTTTCCTGCAGTTCAGGTATGGTATAGCCTCTAAAGCGAATACCTTCTTGTGCATCTAGCAAACTGGTTTCTGTAACCAAACCTGTAATGCCACGCATACCCTGGTACACTTGTGCCAGGGTTACTTCACCAATTTTTTTGGAACCATGCTCTTTTAGTATATCTTTAATTTCTACGTTAGCCAAGTCGGCTTTTTCTTTAAACCTATCTTTAAACACTCCCATAGTTATTGTTATTTTTTATTATTTGTAAATTATTATTATTAGTGGGTTAATGTATTATTTGTAAGCTTTAATACAAGTTTGCATACAATTAAACACCTAATATATGCCCACTTGTAAGCGTAATTTTAACGCTGTTAAAAGTAATGCAAGTTGCTAAGCAGAACAAAACATTTAGTAAGAAGTTGTATAAAATAGTCTGAACGGTGGATTTTGTTGTCTGAACTATGATTTGTTTGATTAAAGTGATTTGCGTGATTTTGTAAATGTTGCTAAAACTTAGGATGAAGTTGCTAATAAGGTAGGTTGAAGTTACTTATGACATATTTAAAATTTATAGCCAATAGAAAACAATGCAATAAAAGGTGTGAGTGCAAAATTTTGAACAACGTTTTGTGTGCTACTAGCATTATTGGTACTAAACCCATTTGTGTTAAGCATATTGCGTAATAGCAAAGTTGCATGCATTTTAGTATTTACATTGTACCTAAACTTTGCATCCAAAAACTGTATTTGACGTAGTAATTGATTAAACGATTGGTTTATTAAATAATCGTGTTGAATATCTAGAAACCACTTTTCATGCAATTTTAATTCTATGGTGGTGTTGGTTAGCCAATCTTGGCTAGTAAAACTATTATCAAATAATCCTTTAACTATAGATTGTTGCTTGCTTGTAGAATAGGCTATTGCGGTATTTATATTAAACCATTTATTCCAATTGGTGCTAAACCTAAGTTCGGTTTGTATAGATGTACCCTTATTGGTAGTGAGTACATCGTTGGTATTACTAAACGATTGATGATAATTGGGATTAATTTTTAACTTTAGCCAGCTTTTTAGCGCAACTAAATTCTTTTCAATTTCAATTTGGCTATATAAATTATTAGTGTTGTTGTTGTAGAATGGTGTTAAGTTATAAAACGCATACAAGCCCCTACCTGTAAAGTTGCTATTATAAATATTGGGCGACTTATTGTAATTGGCTGAAATATTTAAAATTATTTTCTTTCCTGTTGGATCATAGTATCTGTAATAAACATTTACATCGTAACCTCTTTGTATGTTTACTGTATTTGTTCCGCTGCTA
>JACMRI010000125.1 GCA_014376525.1 Bacteroidia bacterium
CGTTGCACTTCCAAGCTTTCGGGAGTAAATGCAAGGTTAAGCATACGGTCACTTTCAAGCCAAAAAGCAGTTTCCATGTTTTCGGCTGGTAGGGTTAAATAATAGTTGGTAATATCGCTTGATGTAAATGCGTTATTTTCGCCACCAGCCAATTGCAAAGGCTCGTCGTAGCTAGGTATGTTTACACTACCGCCAAACATTAAGTGTTCAAATAAGTGTGCAAATCCAGTAAGGTCGCTGTCTTCGTCGCGTGCACCTACGTTGTATAATATGTTCATACACACCAATGGTGTAGCTTTATCTTCGTGATAAATAACGTTAAGTCCGTTGGCTAATTTAAATTTTTGAAAGTTGATCATTGAATAGTGTTATAAATAATGAGATGTATTTTATGCTAATTTTAATAATGCCTCTACTGATAAATCTTCGTTTATTAAAGGCCAATGTATGCCATAGCCCGAACGAGATATTTTAAATACATCTTTTTCTATTTTGGAATCGTTGCTAAGTTTAGATGATATTTTAGCTTGTAAAACAGGCGCTTTTTACCGTCGATAAATAAAAACATAAAGTTATCATCAAACGAAATATCTTGTATTTGATAAGTTGTAGTCATTGTTTTATTTTAAGTTTACTTTTTCTGCTATTAAAAATTCCTTTACGCTTGTCCACTTTATGTTGGGGTAGTTAGTATTGGCGTAAGGTTCAAAAATAATTCTACCTTCCATCATATCGCGCATGTACTGCATACCTTGCCAAGCGGGGTATAATTCGTTTGTTGAGGGTGAAAAAAAGCGGGTTAGTTTTATCATAAAATTTAATAACCCAATGCCTCCCGGTCTAAATAATTTGTAGGGAGTGCCGGTAAGTTGTGTTAGTAATTGTACAAAATCAGCACACGATAGTGTGTCGCCTGCTATTCTTAAATAACGTGGTGTAGCTTCATCTAAGGCTACTTGGGCGGTAAATTCTGCAACATTATATGTAGTGGTAAATTCAATAATTTGGTTTGCATTACCCCAACATAAAATTCGTTTTTGTTTGGTCAATATCAAAGGCATATCCGTAGTTAATAAATCCATAAATGGTCCATTAAATATAGTGGTTGCTTGTATTGGTGCTTTGTTTAAATAGTTATGAAACTCTCGTCTTAAATCCAAATTACGATTTTCTCCGTTTACCAAATTGGTAAAATCGCTCGAATAATCGCTGGGTATAAAGCGTGGTACTTTAGCTGCTACTGCTGCGTCTAACACTTTTTTTTGCGTATCAATAATTGTTTCTCTCAAGCCTGCTAATGCAGATACCACACAATGTGCACCCATACAATGTTGTGCAATGTGGGCTACGTTAGACATATCTACTTTGCATACCACAACACCTTTGGCACTTAATAGGTTTATTTTGTGTTGGTCGGTGGTTAGTCGTACAATTGCCTTAACTATTGCTCCATTTGCTAATAATGCGTCAATAATTTTACCCCCTAAATTTCCTGTAGCGCCTACTACCACTATTGTTTTGCTCATGTATAATTTAATGCTTCTTGCGATGGTGACTGCGCAATGCCATGTTTAAACCCTCTACCAACAATGCAAATGCTAAGGCTACAAATATTATTGGTTTCTCTATCTCAATATGTGCGGCATCAAGTATTAATACCATACCTATCAATAATAAAAATGCTAACGCAAGCATTTTCATGGTAGGGTGTTGCTCAATAAAATCGCTTACTGCGGCACTAAATGCCATCATTATAAACATAGATATAACTACACCGCCCACCATTAGCCATACGTTATCTACCATGCCTACTGCGGTAAGTATGCTGTCAAATGAAAAAACAATATCTATAAATATTATTTGTGCAATGGCTGTGTTTAGGGTAAATGATTTTTTGGCCTCATCTTGTTCTTCTTTACTCTCAAACTTCTCACGTATTTCGCCAATGGTTTTGTATAATAAAAACACGCCTCCTACCAACAATATAAGGTCGCGCCCTGTAACACCGTGCGTGCCTATCATAAATAATGCTTTTTGAAAACTAAGTATAAACGATATACTAAATAATAAGCAACAACGCACTATTAATGCCATACTTAAGCCAATGTTGCGTGCTTGGGCTTGTTGTTCTTTGGGTAATTTACCTGCAACTAACGAAATAAATATAATGTTATCAATTCCTAATACAATTTCTAAAAATGCAAGGACAATAAGGCTTATAAGCCCCTCAAGTGTAAATAAAATGTGGTAGTCGTACATGTATTTAGATGTGAGATTGTTAGATATGAATATTGAGATGATAGATGTGAGTATTAAGATATTAGATTTGAGTCGTTAAAGAATAGAATTAATTGAGCGACTTAAATCTATAATCTAACTACTAATATCTCTTCTTAAACTCTTCAAAAGATTGTGTTTTGTAAGCCATAGTGCCAAAATATTTTAATATTGGGTTAATGTCTTCGGGCTTTAAGTAACCTGCTACGGGGCTAAGCATACCAAGGGTTTCGTCTAAATATACAGTAGTAGGATAACTCATTTTACCACTTAGTAACGATTGTGCCAATGGGTGCGTACCTCCACGTTTGCCGTAGTTGGCGTTAGTAAATGTTTTACCTTGCATTACTATGGCATCATTGCCTTCGGCATTAAACTTTACGGCATAGTAATATTTGTTTATAAGGTGTGCAACGCTAGTATCGGTAAAGGTACTTTTGTCCATTACTTTACACCATCCGCACCAGTCGGTATATACGTCTATTATAAACTTGCGAGGTGCTTTTTTATTAAGCTCCAAGGCTTGTTGCATACTGTACCATTTTATAACATCGTTGTTTGCTACTTCGGCAACAGCAATAGTGGGAGTAGTTTTGACTTTTTTACTTTTTTTTACTTTTTGTGCTAAAGTACAAGTACTTAGTGTAATAGCTAAGCACAAGAGCATTGTTTGTTTCATTGTTTTGAGTTTTATTTTATCAAATTAACTTTGAGAATCTTCTTTTGCTTCATGCATCATTGTTACTAATTTCTTTGATAAGAAAAACAATATTATTGATGCTATCCCAGCCATTACAACAAACAGCATAAAGAATGAATACAAACTATTTATTTTAAAACCTACAAAAGTTTTTTCTTTAATTATTGATGTTTTAAATAAATTATCAAGAGTAGATGCTTTTAATGTTTTATCTTTTATTTTATCATAAGAAATATCATCAAGGCTAATATAAGCAACACCTTGAATAGTATCGCTCTTACTAAAATTTTCACACAAAACAGCGGTGTTGTTTTTTTGTTGCTCTTCAATAGCTGAAACCGTAATCATTGTTTTAGGATAATAAGCTCCTAAAACCCCTGAAAATTTATTTGCTGCCGCTGTACTCAGAAACCACACCCCCATTAATAATGCAGCAAATTTAGCAGGGGCTAATTTATTTACCATTGATAAACCAATAGGCGATAAACATAACTCACCAAACGTGTGTATAGTATATAACGTAATTAGCCAAAGCATACTTACCTTAACTCCAGGTCCTAAATTTTTAACACCTACTGCTATTACTAAGTAACCAATAGCCAATAAAAACAAACCAATAGCTTGCTTGTAAGGCGATGCAGGCTCTTGATTTTTCTTACCTAAATACGTCCACAACAAACCAAATATTGGCGCAAATATTACAATAGCAACTGCATTAATAGATTGAAAGAAACTTGCAGGAACTATACTTGAACCAATTGAACGGTCTGTTTGCTCTTCAGCAAAATAAGTTAATGTAAGGCCAGCTTGTTCAAACGCTGCCCAAAAGAATATTACGAAAAATGCAACTATATATATAACCCATATACGTTCTTTTTCTATTTTGGTAAGTGTACCATCACTAATAATTAAGCCTGGTACAGCAATAGCAGCAGAAAATATAGCAGCTCCAATCCAAGCATTAATATCACTAAAATACAGTTTTGTGAACGCTGAAAAATCAGTCGTTAAAACGTTTAATAAATCGCCAAGAGATAATTTATCTAACAGTATTCTAAATATGATTAATAGTAGTATTGCAACAGTACTCCATATAAATATTTGCTTAGTTGTAAATGTTGATTTTAATTCTTCTGCAGTGTCTATAACTTCAGTTTTGGCTAATTTTTCTGGAACAGCGCCAATAGGGCTACCATCAGGCTTTACAATATATTTATCTTTCAAATAGACAAAAAATGCAACACTTACTAACATACCAATACCTGCAGCTAAAAAGCCCCATTTAAAATCTTCCGCATTACCTGTATCACCCAAACCACCACACACTAAGGGGGCAAAAAAAGCTCCTAAATTTATACCCATATAAAAGATGGTAAATGCAGCATCAACACGTTTATCTCCTTCAGCGTATAAAGAGCCTACCATAGATGAAATGTTTGGTTTAAAAAATCCATTACCAAATATCATAAAGCCTAATCCTATATACATTATTAAACGAGACGTATCAGGTGTATGTGATATACCTAAACTAGACAAAGTACTACCGCTCGCAAACATAAAAAATTGCCCAACTGCCATAAGCAAACCTCCTACTACAATACTTTTTCTATTTCCCCAATAATTATCAGCCACGTACCCACCAATAAGCGGTGTAAGATATACCAAACTTGTATAACTGCTATAAATTTCGCCTCCAGTTTCTTTGTCAAATAATAATGCTTTGATAAGATACAAAAGAAATATAGCACGCATACCGTAATAACTAAAGCGTTCCCACATTTCGGTTACGAACAATACATATAAGCCTTTGGGGTGTCCTGTTTGTGTAGTACTCATGTTTTTTTTTAGATTTTTAAGATATGAATAATTTAAATTATAGTTAATTAATTTTTTACTAAAATAGAATTAAAATAATACCCACACTATTTTTTTATTTCAATATCAAATAAATACACATTTGTTGCATATTTGCACCATCAAAAAAAACTAGAACACTATGACTACCCTCCACACCATTATTACCCACTTAGAAAATCTTGCACCTTTACACTACCAAGAGAGTTACGATAATTGCGGTTTAATTACAGGTAACAAATTGTGGCTTTGTACAGGTGCACTTACCACCTTAGATTGCACCGAAGCCGTACTTGATGAAGCCATAGCCTTAGGCTGCAACCTAGTAGTGGCCCACCACCCTATAGTATTTAAAGGATTAAAAAAAATAAATGGCAACACGTATATTGAGCGTGTACTTATAAAAGCCATACAACACAACATAGCAATATATGCTATACATACCAACCTAGACCACGTGGTAGGTGGCGTAAACACTGTTATTGCAAATAAATTAGGCTTATTAAATCAAAAAATCCTAGCACCCAAAGCGGATGTATGCACGCTTAAAAAATTGATTACATATATACCCGTAAAACATACCGACCAAGTTCTGCAAGCCTTGTTTAACTATGGCTTGGGGCGTATAGGACACTACGATGAATGTAATTTTATGATAAATGGTACGGGTACTTTTAGACCATTAGTAGGAAGTAACCCTGTAGTAGGTACACATGGCGTGCGCGAAAAAGTAAACGAAACTCGCATTGAGGGCGTTTTTGAGGCACAATACGAACAACAAATTATGAGCGCATTAAAACACCACCACCCTTATGAGGAAGTGGCTTACCAAATAATACCCATCACTAATACCAACACTACTGTAGGTGCAGGGATGATAGGTACGTTACCCAATCCAATTACTGAAATACAATTACTGCAACTGTTACAAATCCAATTTAAAGTAAAAGTAGTGCGCCACAGTGCATTAACCCACAAGCCAATAAACACCATAGCAGTATGCGGTGGGTCAGGTTCGTTTTTATTGCCTAACGCATTAGCCCACCAAGCAGATGCTTTTGTAACGGCTGATTATAAATATCACGATTTTTTTGATGCCGAAAATCGCCTACTAATAGCCGATATAGGACATTACGAAAGCGAGCAATACACTAAAGAATTATTATTTGATGAATTAAGCAAAAAATTTACTACTTTCGCAATTCATTTATCAAAAATAGATACCAACTCAGTAAATTATTTTATATAACACAAATGGCAAAAGCAACAAAAACAGTAGCCGAAAAATTAGAGGTTACTATTGAAGAACGTTTAAAGGCATTATTTCAATTGCAACAAATAGATGCAGCAATTGATAAAATTAAAACCATACGTGGCGAATTGCCATTGGAGGTAAAAGACCTTGAGGACGAAATAGAAGGTTTGACTACTCGTGTGGGCAAAATTAAAGCCGAATTGGATGAAATGGAAGTTTCAACGTCTGATAAAAACAACATTAAACGTGAGGCATTAGAAGCCATTAAACGCAACGAAGCACAACAAGATAATGTACGTAATAACCGTGAGTTTGATGCTATAAGCAAAGAAATTGAATACCAAAAATTGGAGATAGAACTTGCGGATAAAAAAATAAAAGAATACAAGTTTTTATTAGCTCAAAAAACCGAAATATACGACACTGCTAACTTAATGCTAACAGAACGTACTGACGATTTAGTTGCTAAACAAAAGGAATTGCACGAAATAATTTCGGAAACCGAAAAAGACGAAAAAGCATTAGCCATTAAATCTGACGCAGCACAAGAACACATAGAGCCTCGTTTACTATCAGCCTATAAACGTATTAAGAGTAATGCACACAATGGTTTGGCGGTAGTTCCTATTAATAGAGATTCGTGTGGAGGTTGCTTTAATAAAATACCACCACAAACACAAGTAGATATAGCTATGCACAAAAAAATAATCGTTTGCGAATATTGTGGACGTATTTTGGTTGACGAAGTAGTGCTTTTACAAGAAATAACAGAATAAGTTAACAAGTAGTTATTTTTTATTTTGGTTTATCCAATAAAAAAATGATATTTGTATTAAATATAAAATAACATAATTAAAAGAATTAAAGTAAAATGGCTAATCATAAATCAGCAATTAAAAGAATTCGTTCAAACGCAGCTAAACGTGCATTGAACCGTTACCAACACAAAACAGTTCGTAATGCAATAAGAAATTTACGTAACGAAGAAGTAAAAACAGCTGCTGCTACAGCATTTCCTAAAGTAGCATCAATGATAGCTAAGTTAGCAAAGCGTAATGTTATACACAAAAACAAAGCAGGTAACTTAATATCTAAATTAGCTAAACACGTTAATGTTTTAAAATAGTTGAAACATTAAATGATGTAACTAAACAAAAATGCTCGTAATTATACGAGCGTTTTTTGTTTATATTGTTTTTGTTGTTTTGATTGGTGATTTTTAACTTTATTTTATTGCTACAGTTAAATAATTGTTAAGCAATAGTTAAATTTATTTGTGCAGTAATACTTGTTGTGCCTCTTGCTGTAAGTGCAAAAGTAGTGTTAGCAGTACTTATCCAATCTCCACTATTAAATGTATTGTTGCCATCAGCATCATACACAGCATAATAATAGTATGTACCAAGGTGCATTTAATTAAACATAAAATTACTAGCATTAGCTCCTACAATAACATAGCGCAACCTGTATTTTAAATTAGTACTATTAGACGCAAACCCACTATACAAGGGCTGTGTAGTAACAATTAGTAACACTTTTTTGTTGGGTTACTGCTGCGGCACAAGATGTAGCATCTTGTAATTTAGCACTCCATACCATGTGAGGCGAGGAGCTACTTTGGGTATTGTATTTATTGGTTTATGATTTTAAATACACACTATCGGCACAAAATATAACTTCGCTGTAGGCTCTTATTTTTCCTTTTACTACTTCTGCAAAACTGTAGTACCAACGGTTTGATGTTTCCACTACGCTATCATCAAGGATATACGATACCCGTTGTTTGCCAGCAAATCTACCGCTGTTCCTAAATGCCAAATTGTATTCGTTGTTGTGTTTTACTATAAAAAACGAGATGAAAATATTGTTGAGGGTATCTAATTCGTTCTTGGCTGAAATTTGATTTTCGGCATTGGGTCTAAAATCTACAATCCATTCGGCAAAGCCTCCTAAGGGCGTAGTAGAGGTTACAGTGGCTGCACAAATCCCTTTAATTTTATCTAACAAATTATAACCATACGTAGTACTAAGGTCTGTACCTGCAGTAGGAGTAGTGGTTGATGAAGGAGTAACTGGCGTGGCAGTTACTGTGGTTTGTTGTTCGGGCTTGCTTTTTTTTATTACAATTGTATAATAATGTTGTAACAATAAATATGAATGTGGTTAGTATTTTGGTAAGAGTGTGTAGTAGTTTTGAATAAGTGCATACTCCTTATTTCAAAGATAGTATAAATAGTTATATTTGACTAACCAAAACCTAACTACTATGATACAAGTAAACGACACTTACGCCCACGCATTTAGCTTTACACAAGCTGATATTGTTGCATTTGCTAATGTTACAGGCGATAAAAATCCAGTGCATTTAGATGCTGAATTTGCCGCTACAACCCTGTTTAAACAACCCATAATGCACGGTATGTTGGGCGCATGTATTTTTAGTAAAGTATTTGGCGTATTGTTTCCTGGCGAAGGAACTATTTATTTAAAACAATCGTTATCGTTTTTAAAACCAATGTATGTAAACGTAAAGTACGAAGCACGTTTTGTAGTAAAAGAAGTAATAGCCGAAAAGCACCGTGCTGTAGTAGAAACACAGTTGATAGACCTAGCCACGGGCGCAGTGTGCACCACGGGTGAAGCTACGGTAATGAACACTACATTTATTTAATTACGTTTGATTAGTTTTTTGAGCAAAACACTCGCTGTTATTGGGTTGTGGTTAGTAATAACCCAACCTTTATTTGCACAAAAAACAACAGATACTTTGCATTTAAACGAAGTAAACGTAAGCGATAAACGAACCACAGCACTTGCACCTTACGCTATAAATGGCACAGGAAACGCAAGCGAAAATATACAACAAAACACTCCTTATTTTGTAAAGCAAGCAAGTCCTGGAATGCTTGCTACACTTAGCATTAGAGGTAGCACAGCAAGCCAAATAAACACTGTATGGAATGGTGTAAAAATAAATAATGCAATGCTTGGGCAAAACGATTTTAGTTTGTTGCAAGGTGCATTGTTTGGTAATAGTGCGTTAAATGAATCGGCGGCGAGTACTGCTATTACTGGTGGTTTGGGTGGTAGTGTTACTATGGCTATTGCCGATAGCGCAGCACATTGGTTAAAAGTACAAGTATCAGCAAGTACGCTTAACAATACCACGCAAGCCCTGCAACTAAGAATAGGCAAGCATAGCATAAAATCATTTACACATATTAATTATACGTATAACAACAATAACTATACTTATATAGATGAGGTAAGTACAGCACAACGCTTGCTAATAAAGCAACACAGCGCACACACCAAGGGTGCTAATGTGTATGAAGAATTGCGTTATACCAAAAATAAGTGGCAAGTAATCACCGCAGTGTGGTACACGTATAACAACCGCCACATACCCCCTACATTACTTACTGCCAATGTGCAAGAAACCCAGCAAGACTCTAGCTTACGTGCAATGTTGAATGCTACTTATACTTTTAAAAAAAAACAAAGTATAAGTGGTATGTTTAGTAAAATGAGCGAAGTACTTAACTACCAAAATAAGCAAGCTAACATATACAGCACCAACACTGTAAACACAACTGCTGCTACACTAACCTACACTAAGGAGTGGAACGCTTACGCACAGCGATTTACAGCCACTAGTAATAATTATAGTTATACTGCGATTACTAATAATTACTCTGGCAAAAGGCATCAGTACGAAAATACATTTGCCCTTAATTACTCTGTTACGATGCGTAGTATTAGGTTTAGTGCTAATGCCTTGCAAACATTTATTAACTACAGCTATACGCCAACAATAGCGAGCATTAGCGCAAATGGAATATTATTCCGCAAATTAAATTATGGTATTGCCTTAGGTAATAATTACAGATATCCAACCCTTAATGATAGGTACTGGAGCGTAGGTGGCAACGCAAACTTAAAACCAGAATATGTACACTATGCCGAACTAAAACTAAACTATGCTATACTTGCTACACACCGCTATAGAGTAAGCGTAGGCATATATCCGTACTACAAAAAATTAGTAGATATGATACAATGGATACCTACTAATACTAACGGAATATTTACTCCACAAAACATAAAAAGCGTAGCGCAATATGGCTATGATACGCACTTAAATACAACTATTAATTGGCGTAAGTTTACATTAGGCATTAACGAATATTTGGGTTATAACAAATCGGTAGTGCTACAAAGTACCACTACCAACGATGCTAGCGTAGGCAGGCAACTTATATACAGCCCAATAGTGCAACTTAAAACTAACGCTACACTTACATTTAATAATAATATTACACTTACCTACACGCATATATATACCAGCTGGCGTGCCACAAGTACTGATAATTATAGCTTTTTGCCCGCTTATGGTGTAAGTAATTTAGCATTGGGTTATACGCAAGTACTAAAAAAACATACTCTTGCAATACATATTTTAGCGCAAAATATTTTCAATGCTAATTATGCAATAGTAGCGTATCGCCCGCAAACGCTTCGTAATTACAACATACAACTTACCTATACTTTATAATGAAAAAAACAATACTTCTCACATTCCTATTTACCACATTATTATTTTCCTGCAAAAAAGATAAACCGCCAGTAGCAACTACTATTGTAACTACACCTACTAACACTGCCAATAGTTTTTTGTTAGTATGTAATGAGGGTAATTTCCGAACAGGTACAGCAAGTATTTCTCGTATTGAAACTGATGGTAGTGTTACCTTAGATATGTTTAAAACTACCAACAATCGCCCATTGGGAGATGTAGTGCAAAGCATAACTTATATAGATAATAAATATTACATAGCAGTAAATGGTAGTGCTAAAATAGAAGTAGTTAATGCGTCTGATTTTAAATCTATAACTACTATACGTGGTATATCATCTCCTCGCTATATACTGCCAATAGGCAATAACAGAGCGTATGTAAGTAATTTAAAATTGACCAACACTACAAATTATGTATATGAAATAAATTCGGAAACCATCACCATAACCGATAGTATAATGATAAACGGTTGGAGCGAAAAAATGGTACAAGTAGGCAACAAAGTGTATATAACCAATGTTACCAACAACTATTTATACGTAATAAATACATTAACCAATACCATTGAAAGTACCATAACACTAAGCGAAGCCGTAACCGACATAGCCAAAGACAATGTAAATAATGTGTGGGTATTGTGTGGCGATTATAACACGCAACCCAACACTGTAGCGTATGTAAACACAAGTACAAACACCGTAACTAAAACCATAAATTTTATTACCGACAGTAATTTTATGCACATAGTTTATGATGCTACGCACGACGATATCTATTTATTAAACGGCGATATACTTAAATTAAACAAAACAACCAATGCTTTCCAAACCGTTGTTTCCAAAGGAACTCACGTGTTTTATAATTTTAATATAGATGCCAAAAACAACCAATTAATATTATGCGACGCTTTAGATTTTTCGCAACGTGGTTATGTATATAAATACGATTTAACCAACTACACCCTACTAAGCACTACCAAAGTAGGCGAAATACCTAGCGAGGTTTTGGTGCGGTAGCTAAACTCCCTCAATTATTTTTTCAAAAACTGATTACTATTATAGTATTTTTAATACTTTAAATAATAAAACTGCAATTTTTAAGTTATAACTACTAGTGAATATTAAACTACCCATTTATATAACCCTATTACTCCTAAGTGTGAGTGCCTGTAGTACCAAAAAAAGTACTTGGGTTACACGTACTTACCATAATACTACCAATAAGTTTAATATTAGATTTAATGCAGTAGAAGCCTACAAAGAGGGCATGCGTAAAATAGAAAAACAAAACGAAGACTATACCCAACTATTGCCTGTGTATAACAACGGTACGGAGGCAAGCAGCAAAAGTGCGGGTGCCGATATGGAAAAAGCCATCAAAAAATCGTCGCAAGCCATACAACGCCACTCTATATACATACGTGGCTTTGAACATTGCAAATGGGTGGACGATAACTATTATTTAATAGGGCAATCGTATTTTATAAAACGAGAATATTTTACAGCAATAGAAAACTTTGATTACGTATCCAAGCAATACAAAAAAGAAACAACGCACTACGATGCCATGCTAATGCTTACACGTGTGTACGGCGAACTGGGCAATATGAGCGAAGCACAGCAAATGATAACCACACTTGAAGATGATAAAAAATTACCTAAAGCCAAGCGAGAATTAGACCTACCGCTAGCTAAAGCCGATTATCACATTAAACAAAAAGAATATGTACAAACCGCCGAACAACTTGCATTAGCACTCAAAAAAGTAAAACGCAGGTACGATAAAGTGCGCTACAATTACTTATTAGCGCAGCTTAACGAGCAAGAGGGCGACCGTACTGCCGCCAATAAATACTATGCTAAAGTAGTTAAGTACAAGCCAAACAACGATATGTTGTTTTATGCCAAAATTGCTAGAGCCCGCAATTTTGAAGGAAATGATGCCACTAAACTAAAGCGTGAACTTACCAAAATGCTTACCGATATAAAATATTCGGATTTTAAAGACCAAATATATTATGCCCTTGCCGAGTTAAGTGAGCGTATTGGTAACAAGGAAGATGAAATAAAATATCTAAACCTATGTGTGCGCGAAGTTAGTAGCAACAAGCGTCAGCAGGCATTGGCACACTTGCGCTTGGGTAATATTTATTTTGCGCAAGAGTTGTACAAACGCTCGTACTTACATTACGATAGCGCACTTACAGGGGCAACCAAACAGCAATTGCCCAATTATATAGAATTGGATAGTCGCCGTGGCACGCTTAAACGTTTAGTTGCCAACTTAGATACTATAAGTAACGAGGATAGTTTGCAACGTATAGCAGCACTATCTCCCAAGGAACGTGAAAAATTTATTGCCAATTATATTGATACCCAAGTTAAAAAAGAAGATGCCGAAAAAGCACAAAAAGCACAAGAACTAACTGCTGCAGCCAACGAAAACAAAAACACTACCGATGTGCAAGGTGGCTGGTATTTTTATAATGCGAATGCACGTAGCAAAGGTTTGCAAGATTTTACTACTAAGTGGGGAAGTCGCCCGTTGGAAGATAATTGGCGCAGGAGCAGTAAAGAAGCCATTAATCCTTTAGATGTAGAACCAACTACTAATGAAGAGGAAACACCAAAAGAGGAAAAAGATAAAATAGCTACTAATAGCGTAACCAAACCTAAAGAAGAAAAAACGGTGGCGAGTACCGAAACAAAATCAAAAGTAGTAACAGATATTGATTCATATTTAAAAAAATTACCCCTGTCGGACACGCTACTTGCGAGTTCTACAGCACGTATTGTAAATGCGTATTATGGGGCAGCAAGCATATACCGTGAGGAGTTATTGAACAACCAAAAAGCCATAACTATGTTTGAGGAATTGTTACTACGTTTCCCCGAAAATAAATATAAATTGGTAACGTATTATCAACTGTATCGTTTGTATTTAACTGAGAAAAATCAACCCTTAGCTGATAAGTATAAAAACATAATACTCAAAGATTATGAGTTTACCGAATACGGACAATTAGTAAGCAACCCAGAGTATAATATACAAAGCGAAAAAGCCAAGGCAAAGGCAGGAAAGCTGTACGAGCAAGCGTTTGATTCGTATAAAGAGGGCGAATATTCAAGTGTATTAAGCATTAGTAACACAGCATTGAAGTTGTATAAGTCTAACGATTTAACGCCTAAATTTTTGTACTTAAAAGCATTAGCCGAAGGTAAAATCAAAAACATATCTACCATGGTTGATGAGTTAAACGCCCTAATAGCTAAGTATCCGCAAGATCCTATAAAAGCACAAGCGCAAGCTGTGTTAAATGCTGTGGCAAAAAACAAAGTAAACGACAACAACATAAACAATGGCGATACCACCAGTTTTTATACTGTAGATAATGCTGCGGAGCTAATATTCATTGCTCTATTTATTACTGATAATAAATTGGAAAGTGTAAAAAATGGCGTCTCGGATTTTAACACCACTAAGTTTGAGTCGCAACAACTATCGCTATCTACATTGGTTTTTGACCAAACTAATACCTTATTAATTGTAAAGCCATTTGCAAAAAATGAAACTGCTAATAATTACTTTAAAACCATAAAAACTGATGATGCAATTAAAAATGCAAATAGTTGGCAACCATTTTTAATAACACAAGCTAACCTTACCAAACTTTACAATAGTAAGCGACTTACTGATTATGTAACATTTTTTACCAAAACTTATAATATACAATAATGGAACACATAGCTAAGTATATATTGTATGATGGTAACTGCAAGTTTTGCACCCGCACTACACAGTGGCTACTGCGTTACGATAAGCAAAATGTACTTACTGTACTAGCAGTACAAATGCCCGAAGCACGCACTATACTTAAGCAAAGCGGTGTGCAATTTGTAAACCTTAGTACTATTTATTTTATTGATAATGGGCAAGTGCATACTAAGTCGGTAGCGGCATTTAATATACTTCGTTACTTAAGCAAACCTGTATATTACCTAAGTTATTTGCGCATATTGCCTAAGTGGCTTACTAATTTTGGGTATGATGTTGTGGCAAAATACAGGCATAAATTATAAGTTGTTTACTAATAAATTTTTAGTGTTAATACAAATAAGCCTCACGTAAAATGTGAGGCTTATTTGTAAAAGATTTAAAAAGGTTTACTTAATATTTATCTTTCATTTTAAACAATAATATATCAGGTGTAATACCACTAAACTTGGTAGTGGCAGTTATTCCATAATTACTCATGTGGTTATTTAAGCGGTTACTAGTGTGGCAACTTAAATATAAATCTCCGTTGGTAGCTTTTTGTGTTACTATTAATGCGTGGTATGCATTACCATTTGGTGCTACCATCATTACAGGGTCGCCTGGTGTTATTTGGCTAAGGTCGGTAACACGAGTTACCCTACTAGTTAATTTTTTTAAGAAAAAACCCATTTTTTGAGCAGATGGCCAAATACCCGAAAAACCACCTTTAAAACCTACTGAGTTAGTAGATTTACCATACCACCAAGCTGATGCAGAACTTGCTTTATAAAATTGTTGTTCCCAACCTCCAGCAAGCATACATTGCGATAAAAAATTAGTGCAATCGCCTCCACAATAAGAACAACCACTGCTAAAATCTTGGTAGGCTACATTAGGTGTAATAGCGTAAGTAGCTGCATAAGCAATAGCTGCTGCACGGTTGTAATTAACTGTTGCTACACTAGTAAATCTTTTATCACTAAGTTCTATCTCTATCAAGTCATCAGTAATGTATGGTATGTTATTCGCTTCCTCTTTTTCGTGTTGTAATATTTCCTTATCAACATTGCGCACACTTACTATTTTGTATATACCACCATCAAACTTTACAACAAAAATATATTGCTGCAACGCAGTAGTTTGTATAAATGCATTGGTTGCGGCGTCTTTTTGGTTGGTAGTTAAATTGCTTAATTCGTTGGCAGTAATGGTTTCTGTCCCATCTGCGTTTTTAACTATTTGCTTAATACTTATTTTGCTACTGTGGGCTGTGTAAGCTGCACTTGTAACTGCCATGGCAGTTTTAGTTGATGCAAAGTCGGTTTCTAAACTATTTGCGTTAGCTGTTGTTTCAAAATAAGCATCTAAATTTATAATAGCATTATCTGTTTCCATAAACGTATATTTATCATTAATCACTGTAGTTATTAATGCTAAGGGGGTGTTTTGTTTTTCGTTAATGGCTAACGTTTCTATTTTTTTGTTACACGAAAAAAATAAGGTTGATGCTGCAGCAATTGATAGTAAAATTTTAGTATTCATAGTGCAATAAATTTTAAGTTATTTATATTTTTATTTAAACTAAAGTTATTGTTTATTTTTAATAATTAAACAAATTAATCAAATAAACTTTTTCCTCGCACTGTATTTATTCTACCCAAATGTTTGTAGGCACTTTCGGTTGCTTCACGCCCACGCGGTGTACGCATTAAAAAACCTTGTTGTATTAAGAACGGTTCATATACTTCCTCAATAGTTCCTGCTTCTTCGCCTACTGCGGTGGCTATTGTATTTAATCCTACAGGTCCACCTTTAAATTTATCAATGATTACTGATAGTATTTTATTGTCCATTTCGTCAAAGCCATTTCTATCCACATTAAGTGCATTAAGAGCATACTGCGCTATATCCAAATTAATGGTTCCATTGCCTTTTACCTGCGCAAAATCTCTGGTGCGTCGTAGCAACGCATTTGCAATACGTGGCGTACCACGGCTACGGCGTGCTATTTCGTAAGCTGCAGTTTCATCAATTGGTACTTTTAGCAAGCCAGCACTCCGTTCTACTATGCCTGTAAGTAATTTTACGTCGTAATATTCTAGGCGAGAGGTTATACCAAAACGAGCACGCAAAGGTGCTGTTAGCAAGCCACTACGTGTAGTTGCACCAATTAATGTAAACGGATTTAATGTAAGCTGAACGGTACGTGCGTTTGGCCCACTGTCTATCATTATGTCTATTTTATAATCTTCCATGGCACTGTATAGATACTCTTCTATTACGGGGCTTAGGCGGTGTATTTCATCAATAAACAGTACATCGTTTTCATCAAGATTGGTAAGTAAACCCGCCAAGTCGCCAGGTTTATCAAGTACTGGTCCACTTGTTACTTTAAAATTAACGCCTAGTTCGTTGGCCACAATATTGGCCAATGTGGTTTTACCCAAACCAGGTGGGCCGTGTAATAGCACGTGGTCTAACGCTTCGCCACGCTGCTTAGCAGCTTTTACAAATACGTGTAAATTGTCTATTACTTTTTGTTGTCCCAAAAAATCATCAAATGCCAGTGGACGCAACGCACGCTCAAACTCTCTTTCGGCATTGGATAATTGGTCTTCTTCGGGGTTTAAGTTTGGATTCATTTAATGTGTAATTAATACAAATTGATTAATGTAAAAGAACCATTTTTTAGGGTATAAAAAATGGTTCTCTAATTCAAAATAAATATAAAAATTTAATCGTTGCGTCGACCGCCAAATAAGCGAAGTAACATTAAAAATAAATTTACAAAATCTAAGTACAAGTTTAATGCACCCATTAATGCTAATTTGTTTTTGGGCATTGCGTGACCTTCTGTTTGAGCTATTTCTTTAAGTTTTTGCATATCGTAAGCGGTAAGTCCAGTAAATACTACTACTCCAACTAGGCTAATAATGTACTCCATCATAGTACTTTTCATAAAAAAGTTTACTAAACTAGCTATTATAATACCAATTAAAGCCATACTTAATATACGTCCCATTCCACTTAAATCTTGCTTGGTGGTGTAACCTAATACCGCCATAGTTCCAAACAATAACGACGAGCATAAAAATGTTTTGTAAATAGATGCTGCAGTATATATCAAAAATATAAAGCTCATACTTGCTCCCATTAATGTGGCATACAAAAAGAATATACCTGCCAATACGCCTATAGATAAACGATTGAGTGCAAAACTCATTATTAATACTAATGCAAGTGGTGCAAACATTATAACATAACCCAACGTGCTCATACCTCCTGTTGGCAATATTAGATAGTTCATAAGTTCGGGAGTGTTACCAAACTGATAAGCCACGAGCCCTGTTATTGCTAATGCTCCACCCATATAGGCAAATACCGAATTAAAAAAAGAACGTACATCACTGCCTGAGTTTACGTTGCTTAAATCTTGATAGGAATTAAATTGATTGTCCATTGTTTTATGATTTTAGTTGATTGTTTTTAATTTGTTTTCAATTGTAAATTAACACAAATTATACCAATTGTGTGTGTTTTAAAATTGAAGGCTATAATGTTCGCTGTGCTTAGTTTCGGGTCTAAAGATTACAATTCCAAAATGGTATAAGTCTATACTTATTTTAATGTTGGTATCGGCTATTATTTCTTTCCAAGCTCTATTCATACCTTTGCTCCAATGTATATCATCAAACACCATAATTTTGCAATGTGGCTGTAACCATTGGTAATACTGTAACGTAGGCGCATAAGCATGGTTACCATCAATATAAGCAATATCTATACTGCTTAGTTGTTGTATTAATTCGGGTAACACATTATCAAAATTTCCAACGTATGGTGTTACGTTATGTAAGGCTAAGCGTTTAAAATTAAGTTGTGCCACTTCGCTTATTTTGGCACTTCCTTCTATTGTGTGCACTTGTGTAAAACTACATGCACTAGCTATGTAACAAGTAGATATGCCCACGTGCGTACCCAATTCTAGTACTGTTTTAGGTTTTAAATAATTTATCAATCTAAATAATAACTGCGCCTCTTTGGCAGATTTTGCAGCTCGTTTTACTATTGAGTTAAGTTTTTCGGTACGATTTTTTCCTGTTCCAAAATCTTGTATAGTTATAGGTATTGGAGCTGTAAGTAAAGTGTTGCGTAGTTTTTCTATTTCTTCGTAGCAGTAATATTCGCCTGTTTGGTTTATTACATTATTGTATAATTCAAATACATACGGCGAATGTATATTATGCGCATTACCTGCTGTTAGCGCATGGTTAATACGTGCGATAATGCTATAAATAATATCTTTAGTAGTGCGCATAGTAAACTTAATTGTTGTGTAAAACTATTGTTTTATAGCATTAGTTTAGTGTTAAAAATCAATGCTTTTTTTGTATAAAATTAACAATAGTAATTGTACCGCTTTTAATTGTAATTTTGCACCATCAAATAAAACAACCACTCACACATTAAAAATGATTGTAGGAATAATAGGTTCGGGCGCTATGGGCGCAGGTATAGCGCAAGTTGCAGCTACTAATAACTGCACTGTATTGGTGTATGATAGCAATGCCGAAGCATTATCAAAAGCCGAACAAAAACTTAAAACCGACTTAAGCAAACTCGTAGTTAAAGCCAAACTTACACAAGCCGAAGCCGAAGCTATAATAACCAATACCACTTATGCTACAGCCTTAGCACAGTTTGCCCAGTGCGACTTAGTAATAGAAGCTATTGTAGAAAATTTGGAAGTGAAAAAACAAGTATTCACTACCCTAGAAACTATAGTAAGTTCGCAGTGTATATTAGCAAGTAACACCTCGTCAATAGCTATTACGAGTATTGCTGCAGCATGCGCCAATGCAGAGCGTGTGGTGGGTATTCACTTTTTTAATCCGGCTACTATTATGCCTTTGGTAGAGATTATTCCAGCCTTACAAACCAACAACGACATTACGCTTAAAAGCAAAACCATAATAGACAGTTGGGGCAAAACTACTGTAGTAGCCAAAGATACTCCAGGCTTTATTGTAAACCGTATTGCCCGCCCTTACTACGGCGAAGCCATACGTATATACGAAGAGGGTATTGCCGATTTTGCCACAATTGACTGGGCAATGCGTGAGTATGGCGGATTTAAAATGGGACCGTTTGAATTAATGGATTTTATAGGTAACGATGTAAATTATAAAGTTACCGAAACCGTATGGCAACAGTTTTTTTACGAGCCAAGATTTAAACCATCGTTTACACAAAAAAATTTGTTTGATGCTCAATACTTCGGACGTAAAACAGGCAGAGGATATTATAACTATGCCCCTAATGTTGTGCAACCCGAACCAGATAAAAACGAAATGTTGGCAAAGGATATTTTTACACGTATATTATGTATGCTTATTAACGAAGCTGTTGATGCCCTTTACCTAAAAATAGCCGCTCCCGCTGATATTGATAATGCCATGCAAAAAGGAGTAAACTATCCCAAAGGATTATTGCACTGGTGCAACCAAATAGGCGCACACGTGGTGCTTGCCCACATGAACGAACTGTACAACACTTACCAAGAAGATAGATACCGCCCAAGTATTTTGCTAAAACGTTTGGCACAAAACGGCGAGTTGATAGACTTAATTTAAAATTAAAATACAACTTATTAATAACCAAGAAAAACATGATATTCGGAATACTATTAATGGCAATAATTGGCATAGCCAGTTGGGCAGTAAGCAATCAGTTAAAATCTAAATTTGAAGAATATAGCCACGAACCCATAGCACTTACCGGTGCCGAAATTGCCGAACGTATGCTACGCGATAATAATATTACTGATGTAAAAGTAATAAGCGTAGAAGGGCAACTTACCGACCATTACAACCCTGAAAACAAAACAGTAAACTTATCGAGCGTGGTGTATAACCAACGCAATGTGGCTGCTGCAGCAGTAGCAGCGCACGAATGCGGGCATGCCGTACAGCACGCCACAGCATACAGTTGGCTTACTATGCGTAGCAAAATAGTACCCATAGTAAGCGTTGCTAGTACTTGGTTACAATACGTGCTTATGGCGGGTATATTGTTAGTTGCAGTGTTTCCGCCGTTGTTGGTCATTGGCATTGTATTATTTGCACTTACTACTTTGTTTTCATTTATTACATTGCCAGTAGAGTTTGATGCCTCGCAACGTGGCTTAGCTTGGTTACAAAGTTCGGGCGTGGTAGCAGGCATCGGTTATGATAAAGCCAAAGATGCTCTTAAATGGGCAGCACTAACTTATGTAGTAGCGGCTTTGGCATCTCTTATTACGCTATTGCATTACATAAGTATTTTTATGCGTCGTCGCTAATAGAGGTTATAATGGCAGTAAATTAATGGTAGAGGATTATAATTTGTCATACCACTAACATAGTTTTCTGCCAAATAGTTAGTAGCACCGCATAGGCACAACAATTGAAATGCAATCATCAAATTAAAAACAACTAAACAAAAATAAAACAAGAACTCATGGCAAAAATCATTGGAATTGACTTAGGTACCACCAACTCGTGTGTATCAGTAATGGAAGGCAGCGAAGCTGTAGTAATACCTAATAACGAAGGACGCAGAACAACACCTTCTATAGTATCGTTTGATAAAGCAGAACGTAAAGTAGGAGATCCTGCTAAGCGTCAAGCCATCATCAACCCTACTAAAACGGTGTACTCTATTAAGCGTTTTATGGGCCATACTTTTGACGAGGTAAAAAGCGAAATAGGACGTGTACCTTACAAAATAGTAAAAGGCGACAACAACACTCCACGTGTTGAAATAGACGACCGTACATTTACACCACAAGAAATATCAGCTATCATTTTACAAAAAATGAAAAAAACTGCCGAAGACTTTTTAGGTTACGATGTTACTGATGCAGTTATAACTGTACCTGCTTATTTTAACGATGCACAACGTCAAGCTACTAAAGAAGCAGGCGAAATTGCAGGTTTAAACGTAAAACGTATCATTAACGAGCCTACTGCTGCTGCATTAGCTTACGGTATGGACAAAAAAGGCAAGGATATGAAAATAGTGGTGTTTGACTGCGGTGGTGGAACACATGATGTATCGGTACTTGAATTAGGCGATGGTGTATTTGAAGTAAAATCAACTGATGGCGATACACGCTTAGGTGGAGATGACTTTGACCAAACTATCATGGACTGGTTAGCTGACGAATTTATGGCTGAAAACTCAGGTTTAGACTTACGTAAAGACCCTATGGCATTGCAACGTTTGAAAGAAGGTGCAGAAAAAGCTAAAATAGAATTATCAAGCGGACAATCTACTGAGATTAACTTGCCATATATAATGCCAGTAGATGGTATACCAAAACACTTGGTACGTAATCTTACTCGTGCTAAATTTGAGCAATTAACTGACGATTTAATTAAACGTACTATTGCACCTTGTCGTTCGGCATTAAAAAATGCAGGTTACACAATAAACGATATAGACGAAATAATATTGGTAGGAGGTTCTACACGCATACCAGCTATACAAGCTGCGGTAGAAGCATTCTTTGGCAAGCCAGCATCTAAGGGAGTTAATCCTGACGAAGTAGTAGCAATAGGAGCAGCCATACAAGGTGGTGTACTTACAGGCGAGGTTAAAGATGTATTGTTGTTAGACGTTACTCCTTTGAGCCTTGGTATTGAAACTATGGGTGGTGTGTTTACTAAATTAATAGAAGCAAATACTACTATACCAACTAAAAAATCGGAGCAATTTTCTACAGCAATAGATAACCAACCAAGCGTACAAATAGTAGTGTTTCAAGGCGAGCGCCCTATGGCTAAAGATAACCGTAAATTAGGCGAATTTAACCTTGAAGGTATTCCACCAGCACCACGCAGCGTACCTCAAATAGAAGTTACGTTTGACATTGATGCTAACGGTATATTACAAGTATCGGCTAAAGATAAGGCTACACTAAAATCGCACAATATACGTATTGAAGCTAAATCGGGTTTATCTGATGCAGACATTCAACGTATGAAAGCAGAAGCAGAACAAAATGCTGAGGCAGATGCATTAGCTAAAGCAGAAGCAGAAAAAGTGAACGAAGCAGATTCTACTATATTCCAAACCGAAAAATCGTTGAAAGAATACGGAGATAAAATTCCTGCTGATAAAAAAGAGCCTATTGAAGCTGCATTAGCACGCCTTAAAGAAGCACACGGTAACCGCGACGTAGCAGCTATTACAGCAGCATTGGAGCAAGTAAATACACTGTTCCAAGCAGCAAGCGAAGAAATGTACAAAGCAGGTGCCGATAACAAAGGACAAGCAAGTGCACCAGCAGAGCCACAAGCATCTAGCGAAGCACAAGACGTTGAATTTGAAGAAGTGAAAAACTAATTCGAGTACAATAAATAAAACAAAGAGGCGTTACTGTAATGGTAACGCCTCTTTTTTGTTGGCTTAATATTAAGCATTACAAAAAATATATTCAAAATACACATATGTGCATTTTGGATATAAGAATTAAATAAAAACACATTTTTTAACTTTAAACTATACAAAATGCGCATATAACAAATGCGTTACGTTATACGTAAAATAAGCGTTTTTATGTTTTAGTTTGATTTCTGTTTAATTGTGTTTATATTCGTCAATTAACAAGTTAGCGGTAATTTTAAAACCAACAGAAAATGAAAGTAAATGACATATTAGGTATTGGTAAAATTCTACCTATCGACAAATTAATTGACGTAATGTCAAGTGTAACTGGCAGAGTAACTAAGCCATACTTTGATAGAAAAGATATTGACACAAAAGCCTATGAAATTAAAAAGCTAGCAGAGGCTAAAGCTGAAGAAATGAAAATAATTGCTAACGCAGTTAAAGAAAATTTTCAATTGACTGGAGGAATTGAATATAAAGAAGAAAAACTTATCATAAGCTCAGCAAAAGAATTACCAATAGAGAACAAGCAAACTATTATAATTAATCCACCATTAGAAGAAAGAACAAACGAAAGATTAAACTACCAAGAAGCAAAAAAACAATTAAATATAGAGAGTGTTACAACGTTTGCTGCTGATGAATTAAGAAATGAACAATCCGTCACAGATGAACCTCTTGACGAAGATTGGAAAACAAGATTTTTTAATATCGCAGAAGATATAAGTAATGAAGAAATGCAATCTCTTTGGGGTAGAATTTTGGCAGGGGAAATAAAACAGCCAAAGTCATACTCTCTTCGAACATTAGAACTTCTTAAAAATTTATCAAAAGAAGAAGCTGAAGTTTTTGCAAAGTTTGCACAACTTAGGATTAATTCGGGAGACAAAAATATTATTTATAATCAAGACAATGGTGTATTTCTTGAAAGTGAATTTGGAATAACATTTTCAGACAGATTATTATTAACGGAATTAGGATTAATTGCAAGTGAAAACAATTTGGAGTTTAGTTTGCAACCAACTGATATTAATAAACTGAGCAACATTCTAAATTACGGTCGAAAAGGAATTGTTCTATACAGAAATGAACAAACACCAAAACAGGGAATTGAAGTATTAGTTTTCACTAAAATTGGAGTAGAATTATCTGCCTTGATTGAACAAACTTTTAATCTAAATTACATTGAGAAAATTTGTTCAAGTTTCAAACACCCAAATGTAAAAATAGAATATGGAGACTTAGTTTCTCAACCGAATGGACAATTAATGCTTTTTAATAAAGTTGAGTATAACAAATAAAAACTACCGCTAACATGGGTTTGGCAAAAGTGGGGCTTTAGTGCTAAATTGAACATCTGTACTTTCTGTTAGCTTTTGTGCTATATTTGAACTTTAGTGCTTTTTAATCCCCACCTTCGCCAAGCTCCAAACCTTTAGTGCCAATTTTATGAAGACAAACATCATTATCATAATTTTATCTTTTATTTTTTTGGTGACAAGTTGCCAAAGAGACTATCCTATGGAAATTAGAGAAGGTTTTTCTACTCTAGCAGACGGACGAAAGGTTAATTCACTTTGTTTTGAAACAAAAAAGGATTTAAAAGACTTTTATAAAAAAATTGAAAAAGAATTTAAAAAAGAGAAAAAAATTGTTATTCCAAGTTCTATAGAATCTGCAAACGAATTTATTATTGTAAATAAGGACTGGTATAAGGATACAATTTATTTAATAATAGACGAACTGAATTGTAAGAATTTAGATAATGAAACTTTCATTTCTGTATTCTTATCTTTTTATGATAAAAACAGTAATGACATTTTAAATCCTAAAGACGAAAAATATTTAAAAATAAAGAAATATTTTAATAATGTATATATTGAAACAGCCAAAGACATTCAGGTTGAAAACAATAAAAAAACAAGTGCCTCAGAGACAACAAAGAAAACAAAGACGACCACCAAAGATGTCAATTCAAAATATTATACCACAAAAGACACAATTTTAATTACTAACGAAATTGGTGAAACGCTAGAATTCAGTAAGCAAGAATTTAATAATTTAATAGACAATCATCCAGAATTTTTCAATGCTTATAAGGAATATGGTTATCCTCAAGACCCAGACCAAGCATATCATTGTAACACCAGCAGTATTGAATTTTCAAGTGAAGTCGGACAGGACAATTACTATATACTATATGCTTACTTTCTGAAGCAAAAAAACGGTGTTAAAGAGTATGCAAAACAACGAGAAAAGCTCATAGACATATATTCAATTATCAATTCGCTGTTTGGACACTTTGAATATGGCGGAACATACTTTGGACACCAATGCAAACGAATTTTAGGTTATGCGGAATACTCAATTTACTTGTTACCAAAAACCAAAGACGACATTTCAAAAACATACGACATTACTAAGCAAAAAGAACTTTACATTAAATCACTACGACAACTTATTGATGACGAAAGTAAAATTGACAATGAGACTTTAGGTAAAGAAAAAATAGAACGAACGAAAGAACTAAACAAAATCATTGACGACCTTGACAAATTAATTACAGACAATTTTTATTTGCGTAGAGCGCAAGAATTTCACTTTGAACATTACGAATACTATTGAAAGAAGAAAAACTGGCACTAACACGGGTTTGGCAAAAGTGGCGGTTCCCAGTCTCACCTAAGCGTAGTTTTACGTCATTGATGGTCGGCAAGCTATACGGTTTACTGAGCGTAGTTTGTAACTACGCTCGCATATTGTTTAAAATAATACTACGGCTTAGTTGCAACTTTTCTCATTATTTTATTACTATTAAAATTAACACAATAAATAAACTAAGCCGTAGTACAAGTAATAAGCTGTAGTAAATAGAATAAAAGTAAGCGTAGTCTTACCTCCCCTGTTTCTGTAAGTGTTCCAATGGTTAAATAGTTGGTGGTGTTTTCGAAAGTGTTAAGCTTCTTCAGCATCACTTGTGAGTGTATATACTAGAAGTCTGAGACTTCTCTATTATCAAAGTCTGAGACTTCAATTACAAGAAAATTCCATGTGGCACTGTTACTTCGTTTGCACTTGGTTGTTGAGCCTGCCGAAGTACAGTACCAGCTTAACACTTGAAATAGCACTACCAATTAATTAAACACTTCCCCTATTGCTATATGTGCTCAGTAGTTTAATTGGTGTTGTTCCCTTGTTACTGTAATTTCGACAAACTTACTGAAACTTGAAGTAGAGCATACAATAAATACTAATGAGAGGAAGGGGAAATAACTCATAAAGTAATGCTCAATGATGATTTTGTCCATAGCTTATTCTATCGGTTTTTTTTGGATTTGATTAAGTTTCAAACTATATGTTTTATTCTTTTAGACAAGTTCAATTTATTGTATTCTTTAAAATGGTTGGATACTTTTAAACTCCCAGATTTGATTAATTTTGAATTTGGGAGGTTTAAAATTTGTTAAGTTTAATTTGCGGAATTTTAAAACTAAAAGAAACAATACTCGATAAGATTTTTTTAACTAATGTTATCCAATTGTCAAATGGAAAAAAACATTAATTTTGTATTTATATTTTATAATCAAAAATGACAAAAACCGTAGGTATAATTGGAGCTGGAATTGGTGGGCTTTCGCTGTCAATTCGTTTAGCCAACCTTGGTTTTAAAGTTACAGTTTTTGAAAAAAATAGTTATCCAGGTGGGAAATTGAGTGAACTTATACTCGACGGATTTCGATTTGACAAAGGACCATCTTTATTCACTATGCCATCTTTAATTGACGAATTAACTACTTTACAAAGCAGCTCGCATAAGTTTGAATATCAAAAATTAGACGTAATCACCAATTATTTTTATTCTGATGGAACGCAACTAAAAGCATCTGCTAATTTAGATGAGTTTGCAGAAGAAGTACATATCAAATTAAATGAAAAAAAAGAAACTGTTTTAAAACACATTAAGCGCAATGCTTTTTATTTCAAAACTACAGAAGATTTGTTTTTGAAACAATCACTTCATCAAGTGAAAAATTTCATCAATTTAAAAACTTTAAAAGGAATATTACTTTCTCCTTTTTTAGGATTGTTTAGTACCATGCATCAAAAAAATGAGCAAGCATTTTCTAATCCAAAAACCGTACAATTATTTGATCGTTACGCAACCTATAACGGTTCTAATCCATATAAAGCACCAGCTTTAATAAACATGATTTCGCATTTAGAATTTAATTTAGGTGCTTATTTTCCTAAAAATGGCATGCATCAAATTACGACACATTTGGTAAAATTAGCAGAGGAAGCTAATGTGACAATCAAATACGATGCACCAGTTGAAACCTTAAATATTGAATCCGACAACCTTATTAAATCTATTAAAAGTAATAACATCAACTATCCTTTTGATATCATAGCGAGTGATTTAGATATTCATGCGCTTTATAAATATTTATTACCTACTTCTTTTACTCCGAAAAAACTAATTCAACAAGAAAAATCTAGCAGTGCCTACGTTTTTTATTGGGGAATTAACAAAGAATTTTCACAATTAGGATTGCATAATATTTTATTTAGTGACGATTATAAAAAGGAATTTGACAATCTGTTTTCAAAACAATTTCCAACAGATGACCCAACGATTTATATCAATATTACGTCAAAATATTGCAAAAATGATGCTCCGGAAGGTTGTGAGAATTGGTTTGTTATGGTAAATGTACCTCATAATAAAAATCAGAATATCGACTATTCGACAACCTTGAGAGAAAATATTGTAAAAAAAATCAATACCATGTTAAAAACAGATATTGAAAAACATATCGTTACAGAAAGCACATTAAGTCCAATAGATATTGAACGTCAAACTTCATCTGTTGGCGGATCACTTTACGGAAACTCAAGCAATAATAAATTTGCCGCTTTTTTAAGACATGCAAATTTTTCGTCGAAAATAAAAAATTTGTATTTGGTCGGTGGAAGCGTTCATCCTGGTGGCGGAATACCGTTGTGCTTATTTAGTGCAAAAATTACCAGTGAACTTATAGCAGACCGAGAGAAAAAATGAAAGAAACATACAAATCATATTTTTTATATTTCTTGATTCTTGTATATATATCAGGGTCGATAGGGTTTGTGGTCTTTCCAAACTTTTTTAGTCCTTTTACTCCTTTTACACTATTGCTTACTTGTTTTGTTTTTTTAATTCATAATACAACTGTTGGTAAAAAATTTGTAATCTCATTTTTGGTAATTGCTTTTTTGGGGTTTATAATTGAAATTATTGGCGTTCGAACTGGATTAATATTTGGAAATTATACATACGGAAACGGATTAGGCTATAAATTATTTAATGTTCCTATAGTTATTTCTATCAACTGGGCTATGCTAATTTGCGCAGGAATCATTACCGTTAGTCGCTTTTTTGAAAGTAAAATCACTGTTTTGGTTTTAACCGCTTTACTAGTCACACTAATTGATTTATTAATTGAACAAGTTGCACCAAAACTTGATTTTTGGCAATTTAAAAATGGTTTCCCTACAATTCATAATTATTTAGGTTGGGTTGGAGTTGTTTTTTTTACAGCTTATTTTTTTTACCCCACAATTATAAAAGGAAATCGAACCGTATCTTTAATTATATTAATTTTACAAATAATATTCTTCACCACCTTATATTTATTTATTTAACATGGAACTACTAATTAATTTCAGTATAGTTTTAGCAACGTTTATAGTAACAGAATTTTCTGCTTGGGCAAATCACAAATACATCATGCATGGTTTTATGTGGTATTTTCATGCCGACCATCACAAAAAAGACCATAAAAGTTGGTTCGAACGTAATGATTTGTTTTTTATTATTTATGCCATTCCAAGTTGGTTGTTTATCATGTTTGGTATGATGAATAATTACGCTTGGTACACCTGGGTTGGTTTTGGAGTTTTAGCTTACGGATTAGCTTATTTTTTTGTACATGATCTTGTAATTCACCAACGTTTCAAAGTTTTTACGAAGTCGAAAAATGTTTACGTTTTAGCATTGCGTCGAGCACACAAAATGCATCACAAAAATATTGGGAAAGAAGGTGGCGAAAGTTTTGGTATGTTAATTATTAAAAATAAATACATACAAGCAGCAGCAAAACAATCCAAAACGATTTAAATTATATAAACAATTATTTACTAGTTATAATTTTTTATATATTCTACTTTTTAATATCTATTTTCAACGAACCAAACCATAAAATGGAACATATTAATGCTACTAATTGTCCGATTTGTAAAAAAAACGAAAGTGATTTTTATATTTCAACTAATGCGTTAATGCACGAGCCTAATGATGAACTGTATGTTTTTAATCTTTGCAAATATTGCGATACGGTATTTTTAACAAATCCGGTTTCGGCTGAA
>JACMRI010000126.1 GCA_014376525.1 Bacteroidia bacterium
AACGGCGAAATGGTTGTGCCACAGCTTACAGATACTAGCCACTGTTTGGGAATTACCGATGTGTTAACCAATAACTCAAGCGTAGTACCCAATGGTGCCATACTTACTTACACGTGGTTATATGGTAATGGAGGTTCGGCTACTACCACCAATAGTAGTGTAGAATATACCACACCTGGAACGTATACTGTAATGTTGGTAGCCAAAGATCTTGCTAAAGGTTGTACAGATACTATTACCAAAAAAATAATAGTGCGTCCATCGCCCGATGCCAACTTTACTGTTAACGATACGTGTTTTGATGAAATAACAGGCAAAACCCGACCTATTAACCTAAACGCAACTGGAGGTGGAACAGGAGCAACCTATAATTGGTATGTGTATAATGATAACAATACGACTAATGCAGTAGATTCTATTAAAAATGCAGTAAACGATAGCACTGGTGTAATAGAACTTACAGGTACAAATACATCGCATACATATTTCTTAGAGGTTACAAACCAATATGGATGTAAAGATACTATAAGTAAAACTGCCCAAGTGTTTTTTAAACCTACAGGGGTAACAGTAAACGATACTATATTGTTAGGTGATACTGATACTTTAAACGCTAATGTAAAACCTGCTGATAAATATACCTACTCGTGGACACCAACTACCGACTTAAACTGCGCTAATTGCCCTACGGTAATAAGTAGTACGTTGGAAGACATAACGTACACGCTTAATTACGCTGATAAGGCGGGTTGCTTTACGGTAAGTAATATTTACAATATAAAAGTGGACCCATTAACTACAATAGACGTGCCAACCGCATTTACTCCAAATGGCGATGGTACTAACGATATAGTATACGTGGACGGTAGAGGTATAAAACAACTGAATTACTTTAAAATATATAATCGTTGGGGCGAATTAGTGTTTGAAACCACCAACATAAAAGAAGGTTGGGACGGAACATTTAAAGGACAAAAACAACCAATTGAAACCTACGTATATCAAGCGGAAGTTCAAACTTGGGTTAAGGATACTACCAAAAATACTATATTTAAAAAAGGAGTTGTAAAACTATTTAGATAGTACTAAAAATTGTATTACGCTTGCATTTGTAAGCGTAATACAATTAATTACAAACCGATTTTACAATTACAAACAATCATAACTTATGTTAAAAAAACTACTCTTATCAACTCTTAGTTTAACCAGTGTGGCTTTGGTTCAAGCACAGGATATACATTTTTCGCAATATTTTTTATCGCCAGTAGCTACTGCGCCAAGCAATACTGGTAACCATAACGGAGATTGGAGAGTATTTGGAAATTATCGTTCGCAATGGAACTCTATAGCTGGTAAACCTTATATAACGCCTGCAATTGGTGGGGATTATAATTTTTATGTAAACAAGGTAGATAAGGCAAGTGCTGGATTATATATTGTAAATGATAAATCGGGCGGAAACTTAAACGTGATGAAAATAATGGCTTCGGGCGCATACCACTATGCTATGAATAAAAATTATCTTCATGGAGGCTTGCAAGTAGGATACGTAAGTAAAACTATTAACAAAGATTCGGAGTCTTACCCTAACCAGTTTAACGAAACTACAGGTATGTTTGATAATAAATCTGGATTAAACAAAGAGGGGAGTTTAGAAAACAAACTATCGTTTGTAGATGTAAATTTAGGATTGGGTTGGAATCGCACATTTGGAAAAATTACGCCTTATGCCAACTATTCGGCGTTTCACGTAAATGCGCCAAACGAATCGTTTACGGGAGGTAAAAATAAATTAAAAATGCGAAATATGTTAAACTTGGGTGCAACCATAGGTGTAAACAATATGTTTACGCTTCATCCAAGTATATTGTTAGGAACCCAAGGCAAGGCCAACGAATTGGTGGGTGGTGCTAATTTGCATTATAATATAGACAAAAAAATGTTGAGTAAAAAATACGTGTATATAGGGCAGTATTTACGATATGGCGTAGGCAATATTGTAGATGCTACATTTACAACAGTTGGTATGAGTTATAAAGCAGTGCAAGTAGGTATAAGTTACGATGTAAATATATCGCAACTTAAAACCGTAACTGCTAACAAAGGCGCTTACGAATTAGCATTTATTTACACAGGATTAAGTTCCCGCTTAACCAAAAAAGAAATACCGTGCGACAGATATTAATGTGAAAATTACTAATTACGTTTATTTACACAGCCATATATTTTATTTCTACTTACATTTTTTATGCTACATACAATTAACCAAATGAAACATATATTTATATTATTAATCTCGGTACTTTCATTACTAGCAAGCGTGCATGCGCAAGATACGCTTAATGTAACTAACTATAAAGCAGGACAATGCAAACGTATGGGCAAGTATGCTATAATGCGCAACGACTATCCTACAGCCGCAAAGTTTTATGCTCGTTATTTAAAACTAAAACCTAAAGATGCTAAAGTAGCATTTCAGTTGGCTGAGGCATATCGCAAAAATAGAGATTATGCAGCTGGATTAGAATGGTACACTAAGGCATATGAGTTAAGCGAAAATACCAACGCCATGGCATTGTACAATATGGCAATAATGCAAAAACAAACAGGCGATTGTGCAAATGCAAGCAAAAATTTGGCTAAGTTTAAAAAGTCAGCTACAGACGACCCTGAGTTAGATAAATTTAAAAAACAATTAAAAATAGAAATTGCAGGATGCGATTCCATTGTTAAAAAGTACATATCGGGCAAGCCACAGGCTATTATAATCCGTTTGGACAATAGCATTAATAAGGTACACGTTGAGGGAAGTCCATTGCAAATATCGGACGATAAATTGTTCTTTTCTTCATTACGTACTGATGAGCGTGTGTATAAATACGAACACGAAGACTCCATAAACACTCACTTACGTAAGTTTTATACGGCTACCAAAAAAGATAATAAATGGACGTACGCTAACGAATTTGAAGGACCATTTACCGCAGCCGGAGTAGATTACAGCAATGGTTCGTTTACACCTGATGGTAATAAATTTTATTTTTCGCGTGCAGAAGAAACCAATAAAGGAAAAGTATTTAGTACGCTTTGGGTAAGCGAAAAGAAAGGTGCTGAGTGGAGCGAACCTACTATGCTTAATGAGTTAATAAATATCCCTAAAACATCGAGCACGCAACCAACAGCAACCATAGATAAACCATCAGGCTATGATGTGGTTTATTTTGTGTCGGACAGAGTAGATGGGGGTAAAGGTGGAACAGATATTTACTATTTCACTTACAATCCGCAAAAACGTAAGTATTCGGCAGCCAAAAATGTAGGTCCTAAAGTAAATACACCGGGCGATGAGGTTACGCCTTATTATGATAATGAGGCTAAAATTTTGTACTTTAGTAGCAATGGTTTACCAAGTGCGGGCGGGCACGATATATTTAGAGCACGTGGCGAATTAAAGAAATTTACTACTGCCGAAAACTTGGGTTTACCAATAAACTCAGGTGCTGATGATGTGTATTACAGCAATGCTAAAAACGTGGAAGATGGTGGTTTCTTTGTATCTAATCGTCAAGGTGGGCAATCACTAAAAGGTAATGCTACTTGTTGCGATGATATTTATACATTTAAACGATTGGAATACATAAAGCTAGACTTAAAAGGTTTGGTATATGAAGAATTGCAAAACGGCACAAAAGTACCTGCGCAAAATGCCAAAGTAAAATTGTACATAGTAGACCCAAACGAAAAAGAACCCATTTTTGTAAAAGAAATGGACATAACCGACGGTAGTGGTTTTGATAATAAATTGGAATTAGGATACGATTACCAAATAGTAGCAGAGAAGCAAGGCTTTAAAGGATTGCCTGTAACCATTAGTACCAAAGGTGCACAAGAAACATCTACGTACTTAAAAGATTTGTTATTAAAAGAATTACCTCCAAAAACAGAAGCGTTTGTACTTAAAAACGTGTATTACGAATTGGATAAATTTGAACTTACTGCCCCATCTAAAATAGCTATTGATACCACATTATTACTATTCTTAAAAAAATATCCTGATGTAATTATAGAAATAAGTTCGCACACAGATAGTATAGCTTCTGAAGCGTACAACCAAAAATTATCAAAAAATCGTGCTAAGGGTGTCGTAAACTATGTAATAAGTAAAGGCGTATTGCCCGCACGTTTGCAACCTGCAGGCTATGGCGAGAGCCGACCAATAGCTCGTAATACGAATTTAGATGGGACCGATAACCCCGAAGGGCGTGCCAAAAATCGTAGAACTGAAATACGTATAATAGGAAAACTAAATGACGGCGACACCGTTAAAAATGTGGACTTAGATGATTAAATGTTAATTATGAATCTATTAAATGAAGCAAACAGTACTACTATGTATTGCAATATTTAGTTGCAATATTGCGTATGGGCAACAAAATTTCATTAATGTACCCTCGAGCGAAGTAACGAAAGCGCATAAACTTTTTTTTCAACAACAGATAAATATAAACGAGCTAATACAATCCAACACCACCATAGATTATGGCTTGGGAAAGGGTTTTGAGATAGGTGCCAATGTATTGGGGTTAAATTTTAGTGAGAAAAAAGCATCGTTTCTTAATAATGACAGCAACGACGTAGATCCTTACAACCCATTAGTAATACTCAATGGTTTAAAAGAATTTGGCATAAGCGAGCGCATTAAATTAGCCGTAGGCGCTCAATCGGGTATTAATTATAATTTTAACAAGCGTAAGGCTTACGCTACTTTAGTGTATTTCAACCTATTGGTTGAAGACCTACTTATACACAATAGCAAATTAGTATTGGGAACCTATTACAATAGTAAGCACTATGGTGGTAGTGGCAACCGAGTAGGAATATGGTTAGCTACCGAGGTACCTATTTCGCAAAAGCTACACCTAATGGCAGAGAGCGTGCTTGGCAATAATTCTCTTGCATATACTTCTGTAGGTATTATTTATTATCCACTAAAATGGATGCCATTAACTTTTGGTATGCAAATACCCAATACTAAAAAAAATTCGTACTCTTTGGTAATTGAACTTACCATTTGTCCTTAACTTTTTTTTATTTTGGTTATAAAATATTAATTGTACATTTACGTAAATGAATAATGCAACCATGTAATGAAAAAACTATTCGTACTGTTACTTATATTAACCCACTTGTTTGCTACAAGTGGCTTTAGTGTTGGCATACACGAATGTGGGGGAGTAAAATCATACTCCGTTTTAAATATACAAATAGGCGAAACTTGCGAATGCGACCACGCAACCGAACATGAAGATGACGATTGCTGCAAGGATAAAAAAGTAGTTGTAAAAGCAGTAGCAAAAGATAAAATAAGTAGCAAAGCTTTATTTGTAAAAAACAAAGTGCAATTATTTGCACCTTACATTGCTCAACCACTAACAAATTATCAAAGTGCTGTATTATTAGCTAACACAAGCACTTCACGCATTGAATATTCGCCACACCGATATTCACTCCCTCTCTATATTATGTATGGAGAGTTTTTAATTTGATTTTTTTTAATGTATTAATTTAGTGGATTGCCAATGCTTTACAAGTATTGGTATCATTCTATTTACGTATAATAAAATTTTTGCGTAAACGGTATTGTAAACTAAAACAATACATTAAATTCACGTTTTGGTTGCTGAAATGTGAATAACAAGAGTACAATTATCATTCATTTAATTGATATAATTTGTCATTCAAAAATCATTATTAAAACTAAAAATGAAAAATTTAATTAAAACAATAGCTTTAGCAGCAACAATATTAGTAGTAACATTATCAAGCTGTATGAAAGCCCCTATGGCATGTACAGATGCAAGTACCAAAACTGCAACAGTAGGAACTTCTGTATCGTTTGATGCATCATGCTCTATGGGTGCACACCACTACGAATGGATGTTTGGCGATGGCGCAACTGGTTCAGGGGCTTCAACCACACACGTTTATAACACCAAAGGTAGCTACACATGTACTGTAAAAACACTATCTAATAACATGAATAAAGAAGATAGTAAAACCATTGCAGTAACTATAAACTAATATTAACAATTACGAAAATGAAAAATAGAACATCAAGTTTAGTTTTTGCATTATTGGCATTAAGTTTATTTTCATGCAAACGACATAAATATTATCGTAAAGATGATGGCTTTGCAACGGAAGTAAATTATCCAGTGGCATTTGTTGTAAATGGCGAAGGTAATTCGTTAGCATTAATAAACTTACAGAACAATATGGTAAAAGAAACTTACGCATTAAAAGGCGGAACGTTTCCACACCACATATATATGAATACTGATAAAACTATGATGGCAATTGCATTTACCAACATGGACTTGAGTGGTGGGCATGGTGCTAGCCACAGCGCCATGAGCAAATACATGGTACAAGTGTTTAATACCACTACAGGTAAACATATTACTAATATTATACTTAAAAACATGGCGCATAATGCGGTGTTTAGCCCTGATGGTAGCGAACTATGGGTAGGACAAGCTAGTAGCGATAAAAGCCAAGTGTATGTATATGATACTAAAAAATGGAAGTGCCAAAAGAAGATTGATGTAGATAAGGACTTAGCCGAAATTACATTTAGCAAAAACGGTACTAAAGCCTACGCTACAAATACAGGAGCTAACAATGTAAGTATTATAAACGTTAGTGATAAAAATGTAGTAACTACTATAACCTTAGGTACTACACCGGTTGGCGCTTGGCCTGCTAGCAATGGCAAAATGTATGCGGATAATGAAGGCACACAAACAGTAAGCGAAATAGATGTGGCAACTAATGCTGTAACAGCAACTATTAACTTAGGGTTTAAACCTGGGTATGTAGCATATAATGATGCTAAAAAAGAACTTTGGGTATCGGACGCTACTAATGGAAAGGTAGTATATTATATGCTTGTAGCTAATGTATGGACTGTTGCAGGAAGCATATTAACTGGTGCTGATGCACATGCCATAGCTTTTAACAACGACGAAAGTAAAGCTTATGTAACCAACCAAGGTGCAAATTCAGTATCGGTAATTGATGTAAATACACATTTAGTTACAAATACAATTACAGTAAGCAATAAGCCCAACGGCATAGCTATTAAACAATAATTATAAATTTTTAAAACTAAACTTAAAATGAAAAAACTAATAAAATTAACGATAGCTATTATATGCTTGTTATCGTTCAGCAACAGTAAAGCACAAGATACTGAAATAGCAACCTACACAGTATATGGCAACTGCGGTATGTGCAAAAAAACAATAGAGAAAGCTGCTAACAAAAGTAAAGATGCAAAGGGTTCGTGGAATAGAGAAACCAAAGTACTTACGCTTACTTACAATACAAAAAAAACAACATCCAATGAAGTACTAAAACGCATAGCTGATGTGGGTTACGACAACGAAAAGTATGTGGCTAGCCAAGCTAGTTATGATAACTTGCACGAGTGCTGTAAATACGAACGTAAGAAAACGAATAAATAATTACAACATCTATTTTATAAATTTACTAAAACATAATTAAAATGAAAGCAATAATATTATCAATAGGAACAGTAGTAAGTGTTACAGTAAGTGCAATGGCACAAATACCTAATAATAGTTTTGAAACATGGATGAGTATGGGTACGTATAGCGACCCAATGGATTGGGATCAATTAAATGCAATGACCAGTAGTGCAGGTGTATATACAGCTATTAAAGGTACTGGAGGTGCTACAAATGCAGGTACTTCATATTTAAAATTAACCTCAAAAACAGTAACTGGTATGGGTGTAATGCCAGGTGTAGCATTAAGTGGTATTATAGATATGGCTACATTTAAGCCTAAGTCGGGCTTTGCAAATACACAACGCCCCGTGAGTTTAAGTGGTAGTTGGCAGCACATGGCAAACGGTAATGATGCTGGCTTTGCTGCAGTATATTTAACTAAATGGAACGCAACAATGATGATGCGCGATACCATTGCTATAGGCCTACAATCATTAACTGGTATGGTTATGAGTTGGACTATGTTTAATATTAATCTTACCTATACAAGTTCAGCCACGCCCGATAGCGCAGTTATAATACTATCTGCCAGTGGTACTACACCTGTAGCAGGAAGCTATTTGTATGTAGATAATTTATCATTTGTAGGAAGTGTTACAGGCTTAAATACTATTAGTAATTATATTTCGAGCATTAGTGCATACCCTAACCCTTCAACCGAAAAACTAACGGTAACATTTAATGCTATTAAAAACACTACTGTACAGTTGCACTTAATGGACTTAACAGGTAAATTAATAACGGAAGTAAACACAGATAAAAGTCAAGGGCAACATACTGCCATTATATCTACTAAAGAATTAGCTAAAGGTGCGTATTTGCTAAAAATAATAGCAAATGATGCCGTAGAAACTAAGAAAATTATTGTTGAGTAAAAAAATATTCAAGTAATAAAAGGATCGTAAAAAAATCCTTTTGTTTTTAAATTAACGCTTTAAATTTTACTATCTATGAAAACTATTTTAAACACAGTATTGCTTTTATTTTCGCTTACCGCAATGGCACAAACCCAATTAGCCATACCCGATACGCTTACTGGTACAAGCATTACACTAACTATGCACAAGGATAGTGTACAGTTTTTTAGTGTAGGAAAAATATCTCAGACCTTTGGTTTTAATCAATACAAATATTTAGGACCAACCTTAATTTTAAATAAGGGCAACACTACAAATATTACTGTAAATAACCAAATAGGCGACACTACCACAGTGCACTGGCACGGTATGCACGTAGCGCCCACGAATGATGGAAATCCACACAATGCGATATTACCCAGTGCAAGTTGGAACCCTAGTTTTACTGTTATGGATAATGCAGCAACGTATTGGTATCACCCGCATTTTCATGGTAAAACTGCAAAGCAAGCCATAAAAGGTGCTGCGGGACTAATAATAGTGCGTGACCTACACGAAGCAACTTTAAATTTACCAAGAACCTATGGCGTTGATGATTTTCCTGTGGTGTTGCAGTGCCAGCAATATGATAATGCAAACCAAGCAATGCCACTAGGAATGCAGGACAGTACACTATTGGTAAACGGAGCAAGAGCCAATTATGGCGATGAGGTGTTTGGTAACTTTCCTGCGCAAATGGTACGAATGCGACTCTTAAACGCTTCGGGTGAACGTAGCTTTAAACTTGGGTTTACAGGCAACAAACAATTTTATCAACTAGCAACTGATGGCGGATTATTAAACTCCCCCGTAACACTTACTCGTTTAATGCTTTCGCCAGGTGAACGTGCCGAAATTTTGGTGGATTTAACTACTATGAATGGACAAACTATTTATTTAATGAGTTATGGTGCCGAAATACCTAGTGGCGTACAAGGTGGACCTACTATGGTTATGGGGGCGGGTAATCCGCCAATGGATAGCCCCCTTAATGGTGTTAATTACAATATACTTAAAATAAATGTAGTAGCACCCACTGCTAATGCAATAGTAACAATACCCACAGTGCTTGATACAGTAGTGCCTTACACCGCAAGCCAAGCTAACATTACACGTAAAATAACTATGACTGCGCAAAGCATGATGAGTATGGACGGTCCATTTTATTTTAACAATAATCTGTTTGATATGGTGCGAGTAGACTATAAGGTACCTTTAAATAATACTGAAATATGGGAGCTTACTAATCTTACTATGGTGGCGCATCCTTTTCATATACACGATGTGCAGTTTTATATTTTGGATAGAGATGGAAATGTGCCAGCATTGGAGGAAAGAGGGCGTAAAGATGTAGTGTTAGTTAGCCCCAACGAAACAGTAAGATTTATAACCAAGTTTGAAGATTTTGCCGATTCGCTTAACCCATACATGTACCACTGCCATATACTAATGCACGAAGACGATGGCATGATGGGACAGTTTGTAGTAATTCCATCAACTTTAAATAATATAACTACTATACACGCTACTAATAGCCTACAGCTGTATCCTAACCCTGCTACTAATGCTGTAACTGTTAATCTTGAAGAAAATAGTAGCATTAAAATTTACAATACATTGGGAGAAATTATGTATAGTACTATTAGCGTAAATGATACTACTATACTTATAAACACAAGCAATTTGAGCAAAGGAATGTACACCGTGCAAGTAAGTACCAATGATAAAATGACTACTAAAAAGCTAGTAATAAATTAAACTATGAAAACTATTGTATTAGTACTACTAATTAGTATAAACATAACTAAGGCTATGGCACACATGCCCCCTAACCCCGAATTTTCGGGGCTCAAGCTATGTTATGGCGATACCTCATTGTTTATTAATCAATCTATAAATACACAAATTTCGTTATGGATTATTAAAAAAATAAATATGCCAATGAATGATACCATTACCTTGGATAGTTTAACTACTAAAAACATTTCGTATGTGTTTCCAACTCAAGGCACCTACTTGGTTACATTAATAGAAAACAATGGGCACGTGGTAGAAATAACCAAACAAATAAATATAGGTAATACACCTAAAGCGGAGTTTGGCTTGCAGGAATGTACTAATAAGTTTACAAGCGTGTCCACGTGTGCAGGCACCTATTATTGGAATTTTGGAGATGGCAATACATCTATAAGTGAGCTACCCATACATCAGTATGCACATACTGGCACGTATACCGTTACACTTATTGTAAGTAATGGTACTACTGCCGATACTCTATCGAAAGCTATTCATATAAACACAGTAGGTTTTCCTATACCTACCTATAGCTTAAACGTATTAAATGATACAGTATATTGTAAGGTAACTGGAGGCGTGTGGATACAAGGGCAAACATCATGGTATTGGGGCGATGGCTCAGTTACCTATGCCAAAGATACGTTTCATGTATATACTGATACAGGGACATACAAAGTAAGATTACGTGCTTGGAACGCCTGTGGGTTTACCTTTAGTGATACTATTATAGCTATTGCACATATAACAGCTATTAATGCTAAAGCAATAAGTAACACTATACAAATATACCCCAACCCTGCTACTAATGCTGTAATTATTGATGTTGTACCTACAATACAAGACCTAAAAATATATAATATGTTAGGCGAAATTATTTATAACTCAACCAAAATAGAGACAACTAAATTGCACATAAACACAAGCAATTTGAGCAAAGGAATGTACACCGTGCAAGTAAGTACCAATGATAAAATGACTACTAAAAAACTAATAATAAATTAAATTATGAAAACTATACTCTTAACTGCACTAGCAGTAATAACAGCAATTACAAGTCAAGCACAAATAAAAAATGCTAAAACAGAAACATACAAAGTGCAAGGAAATTGCAGCATGTGTAAAACCAAGATAGAAAAAGCCGCAACTATAAAAAAACAAAGCTTAGGTGTGTGGAATGAAGATACTAAATTACTTACGCTTACATACAACAGTATGAAAACCAGTGGCGACGAAGTGCTAAAAAGAATAGCATTAGTAGGTTACGACAACGAAAAATTTTTGGCTCCTGATAATGCCTATGCAAACTTGCACGGCTGTTGCCAATATGAAAGAACTGGTAAAATTACATCAAAACCAGATATAGTAAAAAACCCAAATCCAGTTATAACAACTATAGGGCAAACTTCTAATGAGGTTGCTCAAGAACAAGGTAAGATAGCAACCAAAGTAGAGGTGCAAACCAAAACATCAGTAGCTATACAACCACTAAAAAAAGTAATGGATAATTATTTTGCATTAAAAAATGCATTAGTAACAGACAATAGTAAAGAAGCCACCACTATTTCGGCGAGCTTATTAGTGGCATTAAAAGAAGTAAATATGAGCGACTTAAAAAATGATGTGAACATTGTATGGATGAGTAGCAAGGATAATTTAATAAAAGATGCGCAACAAATAACTAACGCTAAAAATATAGACGCACAAAGAAAACAGTTATCATCGCTATCAAAAAGTATATACGCTTTATTAAAAGTAGATAAGCAAAGTTTCCCAGTATATTATAACTATTGCCCTATGTATAACAATGGCAAAGGCGCTAACTGGTTAAGTACCGAAGCTAGTATCAAAAATCCATACTTTGGTGCACAAATGATAGGCTGTGGTAAGACAGTAGAAACCATAAAGTAATGAAACTACTTAAGTACATACTAAAAAAAATATTTATAAAAAAATGTTGCCAATAAACGAGCACTAAAAATTAAAATTAAATATGAATATTAAATTAACTATTGTTTTATTAGTTTTTACATTAAGTGTAAAAGCCCAAAAAGTAGTTCGCTACGACTTGTACGTGCGAGATACCATTGTAAAATTTGGCAACAAACCCAAGCGAGCAATTGCTGTAAACGGACAAATACCAATGCCTACACTTACATTTACCGAAGGCGACACCGCAGAAATATATGTACACAACGAACTTAACGAAAGTACATCGTTACACTGGCACGGCTTACTATTACCCAATAAAGAAGATGGAGTACCCAACCTAACGCAATTGCCAATAAAACCACATACTACGCACTTGTATAGATATGCTATTATTCAGCACGGTACGCATTGGTATCACAGCCACTCAGGTCTGCAGGAGCAAATAGGTATGTACGGTTTGTTTGTAATGAATAAAAAAACTAACGATGTTGCCTTTAGAAAAGGTATTGACAACCTACCCACTGTACCTATAATACTAAGCGAATGGACGGACTTAAACCCCAACAACGTACATCGTATGCTCCACAATGCTACCGATTGGTTTGCCATACAAAAAGGTACTACACAAAGTTACGCCGAAGCTATTCATCAAAATTACTTTAAAACAAAAGTTAAAAATGAATGGAAGCGAATGACAGCAATGGACGTAAGCGATGTGTATTATAATAAATTTTTGATAAATGGTAAAAACGAAAATCAATTAGCACAATTTAAAGCGGGAGATAAAGTACGCTTGAGAATTGCTAATGGTGGGGCTTCTACTTATTTTTGGCTAACGTATGCAGGAGGTAAAATAACAGTAGTAGCAAACGACGGCAACGATGTAGAACCTGTAGAAGTTGATAGATTAATAATAGCAGTAGCCGAAACTTATGATGTAATAGTTACAATACCTGCCGATAATACGTCGTATGAATTTTTAGCAACGTCAGAAGACCGCACAAAATCAGCCTCATTATATTTAGGTAACGGTATAAAACAATTAACAAGCCCATTGCCGAAACTAAAATATTTTGAGGGGATGAAAATGATGAACGGTATGATGAAAATGAACGGTAACCTGGACGATATGGGCATGAGCATGGCACTTAATAAAATGGATATGAACGTAGTTATGTACCCTGAAATTACTGGCGAAATAAAAAAAGAGGTCCCTAAAAAAATGAGACCAATGCAAATGAGTAGCGACCAGTACAACAGCAATCAACTCTCTACGATTGTTACGCTAAATTACACGATGTTAAAATCGCCTACGGTAACAACACTCCCACAAAATGCACCAATAAAGGAATTACAATTTGAACTAACAGGCAATATGAATCGTTATGTGTGGAGCTTAGATAATAAAGTAGTATCAGAGGCCGATAAAATACTTATTAAAAAAGGAGAGAACATTCGCATTATACTTCACAATGGCTCTATGATGCGCCACCCGATGCACTTACACGGTCACGATTTTGTATTATTAAACGGACAAGGTACTAATGCACCACTAAAAAACACTGTAGATATTATGCCTATGGAAACCGACACGCTAGTGTTTAATGCTAATGTAGAGGGCGACTGGTTTTTTCATTGCCATATATTATACCATATGATGAGTGGCATGGGCAGAGTATTGAGTTATGAAAAACAAGCTCCGAATCCATTAATACCCAACCCAAAATTGGCACAACGTAAATTGTTTGCCGACGATAGACGTTTTAAATTAATGGCACAAAATGACTTTGCTACTAATGGCAACGACGGTGAGGCAATGCTTGCCAACACACGCTGGACAATAGGAAGCGAGTGGCGTTTGGGCTATACCAATATGCACGGTTACGAAGTAGAAAACCATATAGGGCGTTATATTGGCAAAATGCAATGGTTTATGCCATTTGTAGGATACGATTGGCGTTACCGAGAGAAAGGTATAAACTACCAAGAAAAAAATATTTTTGGACAAACCGATACCAAAGATAAACGACAAGCATTTTCGGTAGGGGTATTGTACACCTTACCAATGTTAGTTAAGTTTGAAGCCGAATATTTTACTGATGGCACAGTTTTATTACAATTGAAACGAGAAGATATACCAATTACAAAACGCATGAGATTGAATTTAATGATAAACTCTGATAAAGAATATATGGCAAGTTTACGCTATATTATAAATAGATATACAAGCATAAGGACACACTACGACAGCGATATGGGATTTGGAGTGGGAGTAACAATACACTATTAATTAAACAAATCAATTACTAATTATACAAACTCAAAATGAAAACATTAACATTAACAGCAATTGCATTAGTGGCAACACTTACCAGCCAAGCGCAAGTAAAAAATGCTAAAACAGAAACCTACAACGTAAGTGGTAACTGCGAAATGTGTAAGCAACGCATAGAAACTGCGGCGTTTAAACGCAAAGAGTCTAAAGCAAATTGGGATAAAGAAACTCACCTACTAACTTTAAAATACGACAGTGTAAAAACTACTGCTAATACAGTGCTACAGCGTATTGCCGATGCGGGCTACGACAATGAAAAGTTTACTACTACTACTAACGTGTATAATAACTTGCCAAGCTGTTGCCAGTACGAACGCAAAAAAGCGAGTAGCAAATAATTATTAACCAATGGTACGCACTAATTAGTTAAAGTTGGTGCGCAACATTGGTTCAAAATAAAATAAAATGAAATTATACATAACTTCGATAGCCATTTTACTATGGTATAATACTACTTTGGCACAAACCAAACTAACAGGTACTATACACGAAATTAATAGCAAGGGCGACACAATAACCTTACCTGGGGCTAACTTACGTTGGCTAAATACATTGCAAGGTATAAACGCTAATAATAATGGTAAGTTTGAATTACCAATAACTAATCAAACTAATAAATTGATAATAAGTTATATTGGTTTCAATAACGATACTGCAACTATAGATACTACTCAGGCTGTAGCCAATTTTTATTTATCGGCGAGTAAAAATTTAAAGCAAGTAACTATTGTGTATCGTAAATTATCGTCAGACTATTCTTACCTCGGTGCTATTAAAATAGAAACTATTGGGCAGCGAGAATTGGCTAAAGCTGCGTGTTGCAACTTGTCCGAAAGTTTTGAAACTAACCCATCGGTTGATGTTAATTTTGCTGATGCTGTAACGGGTGCAAAGCAAATACAAATGTTAGGACTATCAGGGCAATACTCGCTTATTACCAAAGAAAACATGCCGTATTTGCGAGGGTTGGCAAGTGCTTACGGACTTACATTTATACCAGGCACTTGGATACAATCTATACAACTTATTAAAGGTGCAGGTAGTGTTATAAACGGTTATGAAAGTTTTACGGGGCAAATAAATACTGAATTGCAAAAGCCCGATGTTAGCGAACGTTTATATTTTAACAGTTATGTAAATGCCAATGCACGCAACGAATACAACCTTAATTTGGCACACAAAATAAATAAAACATTTAGTACAGGTTTGCTATTGCACAGTAGTTTTAATCCGCTAAAGCAAGATATGAACCACGATGGTTTTATAGATATACCTACAGGCAAACAAATAAATGTTGCCAACCGTTGGAATTACTATACTAATAAAGGTTTTGAAGGGCAGTTTGGCGCAAGTTATTTGGTGGATAATAAAGCAGGCGGACAAAATAATTTTGACATTAAAACTGATGTAACGCAACAGCCACTCTATGGTATAGGCATTAATACCGAAAAAATAGATATATATGCCAAAAATGGTTACTTATTCACCAAACCCGAAACTAGTATGGGTTTGCAAACAAGTTATACACAACAGTCGCAAAACAATTTTTATGGCTTATCTACTTACACTGGTTTGCAACGTACGTTTTATGCTAATTACATTTTTCAAAGTATGATTAATAATAGCAATAATAAATACAAACTGGGTGCAAGTTATTTGTGGGATAATGTAGTGGAAAAATATAAAATTTACAATTTTAAGAGAATCGAAAGTGTGCCTGGGGTGTTTGCTGAGTATGCGTATTCATATTACACTATATTTAATGTAGTGGCAGGTTTGCGTGCCGACTACCACAACTATTATGGTACGTTTTTAACACCACGTTTGCATTTGCGTTATGAATTTACTGAAGATTTAGTACTGAGAGCTTCGGCTGGTAGAGCCTTAAAAACGGCTACCGTATTTGCCGAAAATGCTTCGCTAATGGCTACATCAAGAGAGTTTTATTTTAATAATGTAAATACAAATATGCCCAATGGTTTAAACCCCGAAATAGCATGGAACTATGGTTTAAATTTATTGTATAAATTAAAATTAAAACAACGAAACGCACAGTTTATAATAGATGCTTACCGTACCGATTTTGTAAACCAAGTAATAATAGATGTAGATGCCGATACACGCAAAGTTTTAGTAAGTAACCTTAGTGGTAAATCGTTTTCAAACACATTACAAACTGAATTTAATTGGGAAATAATAAAACAAGTTGATGTGCGCTTAGCTTACCGCTATGTAGATACACGTAGCCAATACAGTACCGGAGTTTTAAGTAAAGCTTTACTCTCTAAGCACCGAGCGTTTATTAATATTGGCTACGAAACCAAAAACAAACATTGGCAAATGGATTTTACTACCCAATGGTTTGGCAAAAAACGTTTACCCAATACAGCGCAAAGTCCAGTAGAATATATACGTGCAGAGTATACACCAAACTATATAAACATAAATAGTCAAGTAACATATAGGTTTAATAAAAAATTTCCTCTAGATATATATGTAGGTGTTGAAAACGCTACTAACTACACACAACCTAACCCAATAGTAGCCAACGACAAACCATTTGGAAGTTATTTTGACGCATCAATGGTGTGGGCTTCTATCTATGGTAGAATGTTGTATGGTGGTTTAAGATTTAAAATAAAGTAGTAGAGCGTTTATGAGTTTTACAAACTACGGGCATCTATTTTAAATTAATATGCATATTAAGCCAAAAAGTTAGGGCTTATTATTAGTTAATACAAATAATTCTGAAATTTCAGAGTTGTTAAACTTTAGTTTAATTATAATTTAAATAGTGCTATTGTTAAGTGTATAAATTATAAAATTTTAAGAAGAAATCTCCATTTTTATTTTTCTGTTTTTTATTTTTTCGTCTCTAATAAGATGAAGCATTCCTGCAATCTTGTTTGCTTTTACTGCTACGTATGCCGAATTGTCGAGCACTTCTATTTTGCCTAATTCGTCTTTTTGCAATTGTCCTTTTTGGCACAACATACCTACTATATCCATTTTGTTTATTTTATCTTTTTTGCCTGCTCCTATGTATAATGTTTTCCATTCGGTGGGTTTAGGAGCAATGAATTTTGAGGGTAGTTTTTCAGTTTCTGGTGTAGAAATTAAATATTTTGGTAAATAATCATCAGCATCTAATAAAAAATAAGCTGTACCGCTAGCATTCATTCGTGCTGTACGTCCGTTTCGGTGTATCATTACATCTTCGGTAGCTGGCAATTGGTAGTGTATTACGGCTTCTATTTCGGGTATATCTAAGCCACGAGCCGCTAAATCGGTGGTTATTAGTAAATTTATGCTACCATTACGTAATTTTATAAGAGTTTTTTCTCGGTCTATTTGTTCCAACCCACCATGATAAAAACCGTGTCCTACCTTATTAAACCTCAACTGCTCTGCTATTCTAGTTACTGCTTCTCTATGGTTGCAAAACACAATAGTAGATTTATTACCAATCTTGCCTATTAACAATAGTAAAGCTTCCAGCTTATCATCACCTTCTACACGTAGTTGCTTAACCACCAACGATGGTGCGGTTTGAGGTTGTTTTATGGTAAAATCTAACGTTACACTATTTGTTAAACCTACAAATTTTGGTATTTCTTTTAATGCTGTTGCAGAAGTTAATATACGTTTATTAAGTTTTTTACATGCTTTTATTATAAACTCCATTTCATCTTTAAAACCAAACTCAAGGCATTTATCAAATTCATCTAATATTAAGGTAGAAGTAGTACTTAGCGATAATGCTTCTGTGGTTAAATGATGCACAATGCGCCCCGGAGTACCTACTAACACAGCAGGTGGGTGTTGAAAATTATTTTCTTCAATTCGTACAGAGTGCCCACCGTAGCAACAATTAATTTTAAACCCTGTTCCCATAGTTTTAAATACTTGCTCTATTTGTATAGCCAACTCACGGCTTGGCACAAGTATTATTACTTGCACGCCAGCATGTTCTAGGTTTAGTAGTTGAATAATTGGTAACAAAAACCCTAATGTTTTTCCGCTTCCTGTGGGCGATACTACTACCACATCATTATTGGCAGGTATGGCTTCCATAGCAGCCTGTTGCATTGCATTAAGTTCCGAAATGTTAAAATTAGCAAGTATTGGTGAGTAGTTCATTGGTTGTAAGGAATAAGATTTTGGCTTGTTTAAGTATGTAAATGTACGCTATTAAGTGCTAAGGTTTTTTAATTAACAACTATTTATTAATGGTAGTTTTTGTTAGTTTTGTATTGAAAACTGTAGCACTATCAATTAATTATTTATACTTAAATACTCACTAATTATACTTAACAAAATGAACTTAGAAGAACAAATTAACGCTGATATTAAAATAGCAATGTTAGCCCGCGAAGCAAGCAAACTAGAGGCTTTACGTGCAATAAAAGCAGCCATATTAATGTTAAAAACCTCCTCAGAAGGTTCAGCCCCCGATGCCGAATTAAAAGCATTATTAAAAATGGTAAAACAGCGCAAAGAAACTGCAATTATATACACTGAGCAAAACCGCCAAGATATGGCCGATGTAGAATTAGCGCAAGCAACTATTATAGAGCAGTATTTACCAAAACAACTTACCGAAGAAGAAATTAAAACCGAGCTACAAGCACTTATAGCACAAGTGGGAGCCAAATCTATTGCCGATTTGGGTAAAGTAATGGGCGTGGCTACTAAAACATTTGCTGGACGAGCAGATGGTAAAATAGTATCGGGCTTGGTAAAAACATTATTGGCCTAAGACTTTAATTTAGTTATTAATTATACTAATAATTGCTAACAAAAATTTTACTCACTTATTTATAAATTAATACACTACTATACAATTATGAAAGTACTTGTAAATATATTAATACTACTTAGTTTATTTATTACATCTAGTAGCACTGCTCAAAATACTGTTAAAGCATTTGATTTATACTCCCACAAACACTACAACGAGGCGTTAATTGAATATCAAACTATTTGTAAAAAAAATGTAATTAACAACTTCCAAAACGACGACTTATATTACAACATAGCCAACTGTTATTATAAACTCAACAATTTGGGGTATGCGGTACTGTATTACGAAAAAGCTCTAAAACTTAATCCTAATAATACTGAAGCTAAAAGCAATTTGCAATTTTGTAACAAACGTTTAATAGATAAAGTAGATGCCACAGAACCATTCATCTTAAGCAAATGGGGAACAACCATTAGTGCTTTGTATAGCGTAAATACATGGGCTATACTTATACTTATAGCCATAAGTATATTTACATTATTATTGTATCGTTTTTTAGTAGTTGGGCGCAACGCTTATAACTTAGCTGCTATGGGTTTATGTACCCTCATAACTATACTTGCCATACTGTGTGCTAATGCTAATTATACTCGTTTAAATTTTGCTAGCAATGCAATAGTTATTACACCTACTTTACATGTAAAAAGTGGGCCTACAGAACAAAGTACCGAATTATTTACTTTACACGAAGGTTACAAAATAACTATAATACAAACTGTAGATACTTGGGTAAACATACAAGTAAATAACGGCAATATAGGCTGGGTAAAAACCACAGAATTAGCTGTTATATAACCATAAAATTTATTTTGTATTTAGCGTTAATGTTGAGTAAGTATTAATCCAATACAACCACAAACCAAACACAATGCTATATACTACCATGGTAAAACTGTAGGTATGGTTAAATTCTAACGAGTTAGGATAATGTTTTAATACTAAACACAATCCTACTACACGCAATATATTTGCCACATGCAATACAAATATACCTAGTGCAACATACATTATTTTTTGTTTCCACTTGCCAGGTAATATAAGTATAAAGCCTGCAAACAGTGCCATTATGGTTAAACCATTGCAAGGGTCGCCTATCCATAAACCGTGCGTACCATCTATTCCTATGGTACGTATAATTTCCTCGGGTGGTGGTTCAGGTATAAGTGTATAACCCATTGCTTTTAACACTATACTTGCTGTTATGCTTATGCTATTTATTGCCCATCTATCAAGTGTTCCCATTGGATTAAGCCAAAGGTCGTATAATATAAACCATAGTACGTATAGCCCTAATGCTTTTAATAATGTAAATAATATTAGATGCTTATTGTGTTGCATTGATAGTGTGCAGTTTTTTGTTTATGTAACAAAAAATCTCGCTCCTACATAATACGGAGCGAGATTTTTAGTGTTGTTTATTAAATAATTAATTTACTATTATTTTGTTAGTATAGTTAATACTATTGCTTATTACCGACATTACTAACGTTTGTGGAGCTATGTTACTTAAATTTACAAATTCTGTTTGTCCGTTTAGTGCAATTTTTTTAGTACTTAGTAACTGCCCTAAAGCATTATATACATTAATTATAGCCGGTTCATAAGTAGTAGTAGTTTTTAGTACAATAGTACCATTGGCATAATAACTTGTAATGGCTTTAGCTTTATCAGTAGTTGTTTTAATTGCTGTAATGTTACCTACCATTTCAAATGCAGTTTCGGCTACTGAACATATATTCCCACCTACTTGGCTTGCTTGCACTTTATACATGCCTAATTTTATTCCTGTAAAATTTGCACTAGGGGCATTTATTACTGAGTCTACTTTAATACCTGTTGCTGTATTTATTAAATAGTAATTGTAATTACTTGCTATCGTTGGCGTTACTTGTACTGTACCTAAACTGTCATTAGGCTGGGGTACATTTACAACAGCAGTTATTTCAAGCCCCGTATTAGGTACTATTACAACATCAAAACGATAAATTGCATTTTCGCTAGAATCTAAAGTCGTGGTATAGTTTCCAGTACGTAGGTTAGTAGTTGTATTTAACTTGTGGTCAATAAGTGTTACGCAACTTTTGCTAGGTAATATTGTAGCTAAATTGGTGGCACCTAGTGTATAAGTCCCACTAGTTCCAACATGTGTACTTAGTGCTATGGTAGTTACATTAACACTATCCAACGGTATTGAATTTATTGTATAATCTACACCGTTTAATTTTGTCATTAACGTCATTGTTGCTTTGTCAGTTACTTTCGTAATTCCTTTTACGGCATCGTATATATCAATACCTGTGGTGGCAGCATCGTTAAAATTAATTACACAATCGTTAGTTCTACCATCAGCAACATTTAGCATCGAAATTCTAAAATATTGTGTAGCACTATCTGGGCTGATGCCATTAGTTCTCCACATAGTAAAATTATCGCTAGATACTGATTTTTGATTTTCCTTAGCTACCAAGTTTCCTGTTGCACTTACTTGAACATTAAACGCACGTGAACTTGGCAACATTTTGCCCACTCCGCCAGACGATTGACTCGGTGCAGAAATACCTGTAGTTGCACTGTAGGTTGCATCTGCTGCTAAATCAGCATTATATACAAATATACTTGGTCCGCAAGTAGCATTAGCACTATAAAACTTATTAAAATCTAATGCTCCAGGATATGGATTAGCTATCAAATTCCAACCATCTTCAATATTGGGTAAAGCACCATTATTTGCAGTTACTGTAACTGGTATATTTACATCATTTCTATTTACTCCATTTGTTAAACTTCCTACTACATCTATTGTAATATCAGTTGTAGTGTTAAGAGATGTACCCACGTAAGCCCACCAACCTTTGCCTGTACCAATACTATTAGTAACATTAGTGGCTGCTATATATTTTGGGTCACTGCCTACAGGACCAGGTTGAGTTTCATCATACGTGTACATTGATGTAAATGCAGGAAATGTATTACCAGTGGCTCCAGTAAAACCACTCATAGCAAAATTATCTATCCAATCGGCAAGAGTATTTTGTGCACCAAACGGCGAACCTAGCAATACCCAACCTGTTTTACCACCTTTTAAGTAACGTTCCATAATAAAATTACCTATTAAGTTAGCTGTAGTTACTGCAGTCAAATCATTTATCATACCTGTTTTAGTGGTAGTTGCTGTAAGCGGTAACGATTTAAAAGTAAGTCTTTTTCCATTGATATTAAATGTAGAATTAACTCCAAAAACCATATTGTCTCGCACTGCAACATCTCCTAATTGACTAACTGAATAAGTAGTACTATTTTGGCAACGCAACGAAAAAAAAGAAAGCTCACTGGGCGTTGTTATCATTTGATTATTTGCATCGGCTCTAAAATAAGTAATTTGATTGTCAGGTATTATAAGATTACCATCATTATTAAAATTTCCTTTCAAATACAGACTTGTTTTAAGTGTTATTGGTCCCGAAGCAGCAACAGTAAAATCCATACAATTTAAATTAAATTGTTGAAACGTTCCACTTTGATTTTGTATAGTACGTGATGGTCCTGATATTTTAACATGGCAAAGGGTATATCCATTGTTTAAGTTATTTACGTTTATAATTTGAGGGCTTGTTGCTTTGTTTAATTCTATGGTAGCACTTCCACCATCATAGTTACGAGTGGTAGCTCCTGTTATTACTGTTAAACTATTTTTAACAACAATAACACCTGCTGTGGCTGCATCTTTATTGGTGATGATACGCTGTGTACCCAATGTAGCGCCATAATCATACGTTAAATCATTATTTATAGTAATTGTGCCTGATATTTTGTAGTTTTTAAAATAATTGGTAGGTGCTATTACTGTATTATCAAATATCAAATTATAAAAAGGCTGCGTATTATTAATAATTGGGGCTGTAGAGTTACTTGTAGCTACTGTAGTACTTCCTACACCAGTAAAGCGTATTGTACCACCATTATTAGTAAATGTGCCGCCCGAAACCGTAAAATTGCTTTTATTAACTTGGCTTAATGGAGCATTATAAATACCGTTTTGTAAAGTAAAAGTAGAACTATAAGTTACTAAACCAGCAGCAGATAAATCAACAGTATTTGTAGTTCCATTTTGCGAATATGCTCCCGTTACATTTACAGCACCCGAACCTGCAATATAACTACCAGCGCTCATAAAAAAATTGCGCCCTATATTTATGCTTCCTGTATTACCTGTAATAATGGCACTACTGTTCCATGTAAAATCAAGCGAAGTTACTACATCAAAACCTGTAAGCATATTTAATGCACCTATATAGCTAGCATTTCCAGTAACACTTTGAACAGTTGCATTTAAGTCAATATCGCATTGTGCTGATGTTGTGCCATTAAACAATACGTCATTGGTTGCGCCTGGAATTACACCAGTGCTCCAATTAAGCGGGTTGCTAAATAAATTATTACCTCCTCCATTAGTCCATGTAGCAACTTGCGACCAAGTGGTTGTAAATAATGAAGATATTGCTAGGGTTAATATAAATTTTTTCATGAGTTATTTTATGATTTTATTTTTTTAAATTTAAAATTTAATGTAAATATACTGTTTTTGATTTACAAAACAAATTTGTTATGGTTGTGGCATTTCTACCCAGTCGTTGTGTTGTTTTATTAAATTAATTAGTGCGTCAACAGCTTGGTTGGGGTGTATGTTTTTTTGAACAACCTCTCGCCCTTTGTACAGGCTTATTTTATCTACACCCGCACCTACGTAGCCATAGTCGGCATCGGCCATTTCGCCTGGGCCGTTTACAATACAACCCATTATACCTATTTTTATACCTTTGAGATGGTGTGTACGCTCGCGTATTTTTTGTGTGGTTTCTTGTAAGTCAAACAAAGTACGCCCGCACGAAGGACAGGATATGTACTCGGTTTTGGATATACGTGTGCGTGTAGCTTGCAATATACCAAAGGCTATTTTATTAAGTTCTATAAGTGGTACAGATGGTGCGCTTAACCACACTCCGTCCGAAAACCCATCAAGCAACAAACTTGCACAATCGGTTGCGGAGTGTAGTTGCGTAGTTTCGGCATCAACAGTATAGTTACGGTTTATAATGACTGGTAAAGTTAAATTACAATTATTTAAAGTAAAAAATACGGCACGTAATTCGGCCACAGCATTAGTATTGCTGGTGTTTGTAACTAATACTATGTTGTTACTATTTTTTAATAGGCTAATAAAATCCTTGTTTTCAAAATTAAGCAATGTGCATTGCACAAAATTTAATTGTGGATGTAGTACAGTTTTTGCTGTAATTACGTTAGCATTAAACAATGGGTAATGTCTTGTTTTATCTTTATTAACTTGCCACACATCATTATCTTGTATAATACTTAATGTGCCAGGTATTTCAAAATCAATAGTTTTGTTGCCAATATATATATAATCGCAAGCTTGGTCGGTTATGTTGTATTTATCCAACGTTACCGAATAGTTATATCCTACGGCAAACAGCGATGCTTGGCTTATAGTTTCTTTTGTACTAAAATCGGCTATTACACGTGGTACATTAGTATTTCCTATTCCATTTATTGCTAAGGTTTTGCGCTTATTGTATTCAAATGGGGTATAATTAATAACTTCACGCGGAGCTATACTGTTTTGCTCTTTTGCCCTATTTGTATAGCGTTCAGCCAATTTGCGAGCTACTGGTAGCTCCAGTACAGGATCTTCGGTTAATGATACACGAATGGTATCGCCTATGCCGTCTTCTAACAATGCACCTATTCCTGCTGCCGATTTTATACGCCCATCTTCACCATCGCCCGCTTCGGTTACGCCCAAGTGTATAGGGTAATTTCGGTTAGTAGCCATCATTTGGTTTACAAGCAAACGATAAGCTTGCATCATTATTTTAGGATTACTTGCTTTCATACTTAGCACTATGTTGTGGTAGTTTTCGTCTTCGCATATACGCAAAAACTCAAACGCACTTTCTACCATACCGTGCGGTGTATCGCCATAGCGACTTAGTATTCTGTCGCTTAACGAGCCGTGATTAGTACCTATGCGCATAGCAGTACCGTATTCCTTACATATTTTTACTAACGGAATAAAACGTTCGCGTATCCGTTGTATTTCGTTATCATATTCTAAATCAGTGTATTCTAATATGTCAAATTTTTTCTTGTCGGCATAGTTACCAGGGTTTACACGTACTTTTTCTATAAGGCGAGCAGCAAGTTCTGCAGCATTGGGGGTGAAGTGTATGTCAGCAATAAGTGGTGTGGTAAATCCAGCTGCATTTATTTCTTTTTTTATTATTGCTAAATTTTGCGCTTCTTTAATACTTGGGGCAGTTATGCGCACGTAGTCGCAACCGGCCTCTATAAGCTGTATGGTTTGTTTTATGGTAGCAGCAGTATTAAGTGTGTTGGTTGTGGTCATACTTTGCACACGTATGGGGTTATTGCCTCCCATGGCGCAGTTACCTATAGTTACCTCACGTGTAACAAAGCGTTTGTAATTAAACAAAGAGGTGCAAAAATCGTAGTTTTCCATTTTTAAAAAAAAAGTTATTTGTTGCGAATTTACGCTTAATTATGAATTATACAGTTGAAATAAAAACAGTTTTTAACACTAAATAATGAACAGAGTTATTGACAAAAAACACTATTTTTATATGCAAATTTTTTAGTTAAAAGTAAATATGATTTCAGCATTAAATAAATTAATACATCATTATAAATTAGACCGTAAATTTCACAAACCCACAGGATACGGCCTGTTTAAAGGCGTGTATGCCACTTTTGATGAGGCTAAAAAAAGCGCACCAAATAAAAACAAAACAGGGTATAATACTGCCGAATTAGCTCAGTTTTACTCCAATACGCTTACAACCCAACTTGCTGAGTACGACTATCCTGTATTAGTATGGTTATCAAAAATTATAAAACCCAACGGTACTCTGTTTGACTTAGGTGGTAATGTAGGTACGCATTATACTAAATATTCGCCAATATTAAATTTAGAGCAATTAAAACAATATACAGTATGCGATTTAGAACAAATAATTGAAGAAGGTGAAAAAACAAACCCTAGACCCAACCTAAAATACACTACAAATAATACAGAAGCTGCTAACGCTGAAATATGGCTAAGTTCAGGCACATTGCAATACATTGAAGATTTTAATATTGTAAATTACTTTAACAAGCTTAGTACAAAACCAAAGCATGTAATTATTAATAGATTACCGTTTCACCCAACAATGCAATTTGTTAGTTTACAAAACGGAGGACTAAATTATTATCCTCAATATATATTTTACGAAACCTTGTTTTTAAATCAATTTGAACTATTAGGATACAAGCTTATAGACCAATGGTTTGATAAAAATGATGGTTGTTTTATACCCTTTCATCAACAGCACAACAAAGTACTTTACAAAGGATTTTATTTTGAGTTAATTGTTTAAAAAACTACCAATTGCAATACAAATACAAAAAGTGTATATTTGCACAAAATAATTTATAAAAAAAACATAAAAAAATATGGCAGATTTATTTGAAAAAATAGCAAACAACAGAGGTCCATTAGGAATGCATGCTAAGCAAAGCCACGGTTATTTTACTTTTCCAAAACTTGAGGGCGAAATAGCTCCACACATGGTATTTAGAGGGCGTAAGCGTTTAAACTGGAGTCTGAATAATTATTTAGGCTTGGCTAATCATCCCGAAGTACGTAAGGCTGATGCCGATGCTGCTGCTGATTATGGCTTTGCAATGCCAATGGGTGCACGTATGATGAGTGGTAACTCCGATAATCACGAATTGTTAGAAAAAGGCTTATCAAAATTAGTAAAAAAAGAAGATACCATATTGTGTAACTTTGGCTATCAGGCTGTGGTTTCGGCCATAGATTGTATTGTAGACAGACACGATGTAATAGTATATGACAGCGAAAGCCACGCATGTATATTAGATGGTGTGCGTCTGCACATAGGTAAGCGTTATGTATTTAAACACAACGATCTTGAAGACTGTGAAAAACAACTTGAACGTGCAACTAAATTAGCTAACGAAACTGGAGGTGCCATATTAGTAATAACCGAAGGAGTATTTGGTATGCGTGGCGATCAAGGTAAATTAAAAGAAATAATAGCACTTAAACAAAAATTTAATTTTCGTTTATTTGTTGATGATGCGCACGGTGTAGGTGCTATGGGAGCAACAGGTGGAGGCACTGGGGAAGCACAAGGTTGCCAAGACGGTATTGATATTTATTTTGGAACATTTGCAAAATCATTTGCATTAATTGGAGGATTTGTAAGCAGCACTGCCGATGTGGTTGAATATTTGAGATACAATATGCGTTCGCAAATATTTGCTAAAGCATTGCCAATGCCACTGGTGGTTGGCTTACTTAAACGATTGGAACTACTAAATACAAAACCTGAACTTAAAGTTAAATTGTGGGAAATAACTAATGCACTACAAAGCGGATTAACCAATGCAGGCTTTAATATTGGCGATACTAACTCGCCTGTAACTCCAGTATATCTTAACGGGTCAATACCCGAAGCTACTAATTTAATAGTTGATTTGCGCGAGAATTTTAACATTTTTTGCTCAATGGTAGTATATCCAGTTGTGCCCAAGGGTATGATAATACTACGTTTAATACCAACTGCAGTACACACTATTGATGATGTAAATTACACCATTGATTCTTTTAAACAAATAGTAGGTAAACTTAAAACAGGTAAATACCAGGGCGAAACGATAGCTGCGGTAGATAGTTACTAAGTTTTTTTATGTTATATAATACACAAGCCCACGGTTAGTACCGCGGGCTTGTGTATTATAACTAATGAACATAATAAATGAAGATCTTTTATAAACGCACAAGTAACATTTTCATCAACGGTGGTTATTAATTAAAAAGCATGTTAGCTTTGTTGTACATAGTAATATAATGAGTAGAGCCTATAAATTTCATAACCCTGAGGGGCTTTATTTTGTATCGTTTGCAACGGTGTTTTGGATTGATGTGTTTGTACGCCAAATTTATTTTGACTGCATAGTTAAAAACCTAAATTACTGTATTGCCCACAAAGGTATGCAAGTATATGCGTGGTGCATAATGCCAAGCCACATGCACATAGTGTTTAAATCCATCATTCAAAAACCTGAAGAATTACTTAGAGATTTTAAATCGTTTACTGCAAAAGAAATGATTGTATTAATTGAAACTAACCCACAAGAAAGTAGGAGAGAGTGGATACTTAATTCGTTTAAAAAAGCAGGGGCTAAAAACAGTAACAATACCATAAATCAATTTTGGCAACAGCATAACAAGCCAATAGAACTGTGGAGTAACGAAGTTATAGACCAAAAAATAAACTACATACACAACAATCCTGTGGTAAGTGGCTTTGTAGATAAGGAGGAGGACTACTTGCACAGTAGCGCAAGAGATTATTGCGAAAATAAAGGTTTGGTAAATATACTGCTAGCACAGTAAGCGCGTGGGCTACCGCAAGTCTCGTGGCTTGTGCGTTAGTTATTAGTACTAAAGTTTTGTTAAAACATTATGTTTGATTAGAATTTGAACTAATGAACTTAATAAATGAACCAAGTAACTTTTAAACCGCACATGTATAACTCGCTAAGGCTACCGCAAGCGTCTCGCTCGTGTGCTCGTTATTAGTACAAAAGTTATTAGTTAAAATACTATATTTGTTATTAAACAAAACCAATGAACTTACTAAATGAAGCTAGTAACTCTTATAAGCGCACAAGCCACGAGGCTTGCGGTAGCGCAACACGGCTACCTAACGCTTGCGACAGCGGGGGGAGTATGCGATTACATTTTTTAGCGGAAAACCAACTCATAATGGAGCTCCAAGAGAAATGGATGCAGATGAAGGTCCTATTCAGTTTTTTAAACTTAATAGTTTTATTGATAAAAAATATGGCAAAGAATCAATCACAAAACTATTTAGTAATTCAAAGCTAAGTGACGAGCAAAAGATTAATAAAATTGATATTTGGTGGAAAGGTTTTGTTGAAAATAATAATATAATAAAGGACAAGCAAGATATTGAAAAGAAAAAACAAGATCAGTCATATCAAATTCAATTTCAAAACACGAAGTAAGTTATGCGATTTATTATACCTATTCTAATTTTAATACATATTTCGTCTTGTTCATTTCATGACAATACTTTTGAAATTGACTACAAAAGAAAAGCGATTAGGAGCAAAGAAGGAACAATTAAAAATGTTATAATTACAGGTAAAGATGGCGCTTTACACTTCGTTAAAAAAAATGGAGGTAGTGATGTTTTTTATTTGTTAAATAAAAACTCTGATTGTGAAATATTTATTGACGGTATGCCAGCAACAATTAATTCAAGAGAGTATATATTTCAACCTAAAATCAATGAGGAATATCAGATATTAAATTATTCAAATGGCGATGCAATTAGTTATTCAGTTACTATAAAATTTGACTCTAATTATAATATAATTTTAGTTCAGTAGCAAAAACGGCTCGCTAAAATTATTAGCGAGCCGTTTTTGTGTTTAAACGCATTACGTGCGTTTTAAGGGTGGTTAGCGGGTTAAGTTTGGTAAGCTATAATTTTGGTTTAAAAGTGGGGTATGGAGTGTGTTTGGTGTGGTTTTTTAGCAATCTACATGTCATTTACTAATAACTCAGCCCCCCCCCCCGCCAGTCCAAGCGTTAGGTAACCGAGCAGGCTACCGCATAGCGTCCCGCTTGTGGTTAAGTAGCAAATAAAGAACTCTACAGAGTGGTAAAGTATAAAGTAAGACGCCTGGCTAAATTATTAGCGAGCCGTTTTTATGTTTAAACGCATTACGTTTATTTTAAGAGTTGTCAGTGGGGGGCGCATTCCACGAATCCTTTGTAATAAAGGCTTCGATATACCGTAATGCTTATTTTTAACTTTTCTTCTGGTCATTTTAGGTGTTTTTTAAGGGATTGATTTAATGGTAATTTTGGCTTTAAACTATATAAGAGCACAAGCATTGCAAACGCTTGTGGTGTTGGAGGTGCTACGTTTTTGTGCTGCGTTTACTTGGTCGGCTTTAAAATCTATTAGCGGTTTGGTGTTGGTATATACTTCGTGGGGAGTA
>JACMRI010000127.1 GCA_014376525.1 Bacteroidia bacterium
AATGATAGTTCATATAAATTTCGTCCATCAAATATGGTTTTGTTTTTTAATGCTGCTCCTACCTTCTCAAAATCGGGGGTGCGAAATAGGCTCCATTCAGTTGCTATTATTAGTGCATCGGCATTAGTGCAGGCGTCATACGCATCGGTTGCATAATTAATTTTAGTGCCCAATAATCGTTTTACGTTATCCATAGCTTCGGGGTCGTAAGCCACTATTTTAGCTCCAGCGGCTAATAATTCTTCTACTATGTATAATGCTGGGGCTTCGCGAATATCATCGGTATCGGGCTTAAATGCTAAGCCCCATAGTGCAAATGTTTTGCCTTGCAAGTCGTTGTTGAAATATTTTTTAATACGTGGAATTATAATTGTTTTTTGTGTTTCGTTTACGTTCATTACGGCATCAAGCAATTTAAAATCGTAACCTACATCGGCCGCCGATTTATGTATGGCTTGCACATCTTTAGGAAAACAACTTCCACCATACCCAATACCAGGGAATAAGAAACGTTTACCTATACGGTCGTCGCTTCCTATGCCTATACGCACCATATCTACATCGGCACCCAATAGTTCGCATAGATTTGCAATTTCGTTCATAAACGTAATTTTTGTAGCTAAAAAGGCATTTGCAGCGTATTTGGTAAGTTCTGCACTTTTTTCGTCCATAAATAATATTGGATTTCCTTGACGCACATAAGGTTTATATAATTCGTTCATTATTTTGCGTGCTTTGGTACTGGTAGTGCCTATAACTACACGGTCGGGTTTCATAAAATCATCAACCGCAAAGCCCTCGCGCAAAAACTCTGGGTTACTTACTACATCAAACTCTCCGGCATAATTTGCTTTTATGGCAGCGTGTACTTTCTCCGCAGTGCCTACGGGAACAGTACTTTTATCAACTATTACAGTGTATTTGTTAAGCAACTTTCCTATATCATTACACGCGCTAAGTATGTACGAAAGGTCGGCGCTACCGTTTTCGCCTGGAGGCGTGGGTAATGCTAAAAACACAATGCTTGCGCCAGCTATTGCCTCGGCTAGGTTGGTAGTAAACGTGAGCCTTCCTGCTTTTATATTGCGGTCAAACAATACTTCTAAGTGCGGCTCGTAAATAGGTATAACTCCCTCACGCATTTTGGCAACTTTTTCAGCGTTTATATCTATACATATTACGGTGTTGCCAGTTTCGGCAAGGCATGTACCTGTTACTAATCCTACGTATCCTGTGCCTACTACTGCTATATTCATTAAATTATATTTGATGTAAAATTTATATTTTTAACGAAAATACTAGATTTTAATAATAAATAAGCATCTCATTCGTTGAATTACACTATTTTTAAACACAATGTAATGTGCTTTTTTTAATACATTGCTTTAAATAAAAAACAAATGCCAATAGAACAACTTCATATACAACAGTTTTCGCACTTTGAATTGCTTGCAAAGCAAGTGGTAGAGGGCTTTATAACAGGTATGCACCAATCGCCGTTTCATGGGTTTAGTGTAGAATTTGCCGAACATAAATTATACAACAAAGGCGATAGTACACGGCATATAGATTGGAAACTATTTGCACGCTCCGAAAAATTATTTTTAAAACGCTTCGAAGAAGAAACTAATTTGCGTTGCAACATTGTGATTGATAACTCTTCGTCGATGTATTATCCAAAAAATAAAAGTAATACTTCGCTCACCGACTTAAACAAAATAGGTTTTGCCAGTTACACCGCTGCAGCTATTATTTATTTGTTGCAAAAACAAGCCGATGCATTTGGTATAACACTTTTTTCAAACGATATAGAGCAACGTACACCTATAAAAAGTACGGTGGTGCATCAAAAAATGGTGTTTGATATTTTAGATAAATGTATGCATACTAATACGCTTAACAAAACTACTAACCTTGCCAAAAGCCTACATGCTATAGCTGCCACTCAACACAAACGCTCGCTTATTGTACTAATTAGTGATATGTTGTATGCCGATGATGAGTTGCAAAATATACTTAATGCTTTGCAACACATGCGCCATCAAAAACACGAAATACTGCTTATACACGTGCTAGACCATGCTACCGAATTGCGCTTTGAGTTTGATGCCACACCACATCATTTTATTGATATGGAAACAGGTGTGGAAGTAAAGTGTACTCCGCATCAATTTAAGCAACAATACATAACACGTATGCAAACGCAAGCCCATGCTATTAAAGAAAAATGTTTGGGTTATAAAGTAGATTATATAGCCGCAGATAATGCTCAGTCATTTAACGAAGTATTGGTAGCGTTTTTAATTCGTAGAACCAAACAATAAGTATTATTATGCCTGCAACTACTGTAAAATTACCGAGCGAACTACTCCAAACACTTAACTATATAGAGCAAAATAACTATAGTGGTTA
>JACMRI010000128.1 GCA_014376525.1 Bacteroidia bacterium
AGTTAACCTAACTGTTAACAAAATATAGAGTTTTCGAAAAGAAAATTATCTCAGATTACTTATTTTGTGCTTACAATGATAACTATTGAAAAAGTAAAAATATATAATATTTATAAAGGTGATGTTGACGGCTTCGGTCGGGCATCTAACCGACATAGAAAAATTATAAATCACAATGAATTTAGCTTACTTGAAGGTCTAATCCAAGATATTAAATTAATAGAAAAAGGATTGGCTTCAGAAAATTACATTTCACACGTAAATAAGAAACTACTAGAAAGTTGTAATGATATGGACACAATAAATTATTTAAAATCTTCCGCTATCAATTACTAAGAAACTATAAATCTTTGAATAAAAACAAAACAGGCTACTGAAATTTAAGTAGCCTGTTTACATTTATATTTAGTACATTTTTTACTAGCTAATTAAACCAGCAAAATGTTTTACAGTACGCACCAATTGGCTTACATAACTCATTTCGTTATCGTACCAGCTAACTGTTTTTACCAATTGGGTTTCGCCAACAGTAATTACTTTGGTTTGCGTGGCATCAAATAAGCTACCAAAAGAAATACCAATTACATCACTACTTACAATTTCATCTTCAGTATAACCGAAGCTCTCGTTGCTGGCAGCTTTCATTACAGCATTTACTTCTTCAACAGTTGTTTTTTTATCTAAAATAGCCGTTAGTTCGGTTACAGAACCTGTAATTACTGGTACACGTTGGGCACTACCATCTAGCAAACCTTTCAGTTCTGGCAATACTAAACCAATTGCTTTTGCAGCACCTGTACTATTAGGTACAATGTTGGCAGCAGCAGCTCTTGCACGGCGTAAATCGCCTTTTGGATGCGGTGCATCTAGCGTATTTTGGTCATTAGTATAAGCATGAATTGTGGTCATACTACCAGCCTTAATTTTAAAAGCATTATTTAACGCTTGTGCCATTGGTGCCAGACAGTTAGTAGTACAAGATGCACCGCTAATTACCGTTTCGCTACCATCTAAAATGCTATGGTTTACATTAAATACAATTGTTTTCATTTCGCCGGTTGCTGGTGCAGAAATAACCACACGCTTAGCACCTGCTGTAATGTGGGCTTCGGCTTTTGCTTTATCGGTAAAAAAGCCAGTGCTTTCAATTACTACATCAACACCATGTTGGCCCCAAGGAATTTGTGCTGGGTCACGTTGTGCGTAAATTTTCACTTCGTGGCCATTCACAATAATTGAATTTTCGGTAGATGTTACCTCATTCTCAAAACGACCTTGGGCACTGTCATACTTTAGTAAATGTGCTAATACGGCAGGGCTAGTTAAATCGTTGATGGCGACAACGTCAATACCTTCCATATTAAAAATTTGACGATACACCAAACGGCCAATTCGTCCAAAACCATTGATAGCAACTTTAACCATGACTATTATTTTTTAAGTGATTGAAATACTTTTTTATATGAAGTTGCGAAGTTAAAGTTTTGAGCAATACCAGCGGTATCGGTTGCGGAAAGAT
>JACMRI010000129.1 GCA_014376525.1 Bacteroidia bacterium
CCTGCACGCAATATACTTGCCACTACTGGTTGATGAGTTACAACAGGTATGGTTACTATACCTAATGGTGTAGTGGTTACACGTGGGGTATAAGTAAGTTTTTTACTTAGTTCGTAGGCTATTACTTCGCCTATTCGCTCTATATTGCGACGAAAACGCATACTGTCTTTTTGAATTGTAACATCGCGCAATTCGAGTACAAATTGGTTAAAAATGCTATTGTGGTTACCTAGTATATTTATCATAGTAGTGGTGGGGTTTAGTAGTTTTTTAGTAGTGGTGCAGTTTTGTTTTTTTGTTTAAAATATACAATACCAATACCTCCAATAATAATAAGCAATGTAGCTATAATTTGTGCTTGGGTAATACCTCCCATTATATTATATTGTGTGTTTACACGTATGCTTTCTATTCCTAAACGCTCCACACCATTCAATAATAAATACAAACTAAACATAACGCCCGAAGCGTTTATGCGCTTACGCAATAGCCATAATACGCCAAATAATGCAAAACACATAATAGATTCGTACACAGGTGTAGGAAACACACCTTGTGCCAATTCGAAGCAATATTGCCCTTCGCAACCCAATATGGGTACACCTTCGCTTACTACGTTGTGCGGATATTTAAAACTCCACAACCAATCGGGTATGGCACTAAATGGTTTTGCAAGTGTGTTTACTACTCCCCAATCTCCATCGCCGCTAAGTTGGCAACCCATACGCCCAATGGCGTAACCTAACATAAGTGTTGGAGCGCAGGCATCTGCTACATCTAACATACGCAAGCCATTTTTATGGGCATAATATAACACACATATTGATGCTACTATTAAACCACCATACATAGTGAGGCCGCTAAACGATATTAGTGCCTCCATAGGGTTAGCCATAAATTCGTTAATGTTTTCGAGGTTATGAAAAATTTTAGCACCAATCAAACCTGTAAATGCTCCTATAAATATCATGTTAAGCACGTAGCTATGCGCTAGTACGGTTACTTGCACTGTTTGCGATGGTTTGTTTTTATTTTTGTTGTACTCATAATATTGGTAAGCAACCATAAGTGCTATACCTATTATTCCTGCTGTAAAATTGCCACTGCCCGAAAGTATGAACTCGGGCGGATTAGCCACAAATGCTTTATAATTGGTAATAGCAGGTAATAATTTAAAGCCCATAAAAAAACCGAATACGGAGTTCCAAAGCAAGTCGTTGTAATTAAAATCGTAGTTGGTAGTTATGGTTTTGTGTTGTGGGCTAAATATACCTTGCGCCTCCTTGCGCTGCATTTCCCAAGTAAAAAAATAATGCCCTGCCAAGAAAGCCAAACCTACCATAAATCCGAACATAGCTATAGGTAAAGGGATATTTACACCAAAAAGATAAAAAATTAAATCGGAAAGACGTGGAAACAAAGCATAAAAGATTTTAAACTGTGAGTATTAGATAAGGTACTAAAATAGATTGAAGTTGCATTTTCACAAAAAAAGTGCAATGAAATTAATGTTCATTGCACCCTTGTAATTAATAAAATTGTAAATTATTGTTTAAAGCCTATTAATAATACTGCGCAGCCTGATGATATTGCTTTGTTTTTATCTAAGTTAGCCTCAATAGTACAATCCATAGTTCCTTTAAATTTAAAATCCCAGTAAGAAGCGTTTTTATGGTCGCCGTTAGAAAACAATAAGTTACGATCTTTATCATATACTTTTATTATTAAATTACCGTCGCCTGTACCGCTACAAGCAGCTAAGCGGTAAGTACTTCCACCATAAAATGTAGCATGAAACTCGGCCGTTTCTTCATCTAATAATAACGAACGATAATTTTGCCCATCAGATACAAACTGACGGCCTAAGTTTTTTAAACAAGAGTTAGCAATAGTATCGCACTGCGCGAAAGATGTTGATACGTTAAAAGCAAATGCTGTAAATAATAAAACGATTGCTGCGGTTATATTTTTCTTCATTGTTAGTTTAATATAGTTATAAAAGAATGTAATTATGTTTTTAAAATATTATTCAGTAACGGATGCTCTTATTTTAATAACCTTTGCAGATATGCTTTCAATTAAGTCTTTGTTTATTTTTACTTCGGTTGTGCTATTTACTGTAGTTAATTTTGCAGCCTCGTCGGTGGTTGGTGCTACATAAGTATAGTTAACTTCTACTTTATCAAAGTCGTAGGCAAGTTCTATTAACGCATCTAAAAAAGGGGTATATTCGGGTTTTTCGTATGATGGTGTTAATAATTTTATCAAATTATTAAGTGTAGATTTTTGCTCCCCAATACGGTTTATAACTTCTTGATTATTGGTTTCTTTGGCTACGGCTATTGTAAAGTGTAAACTTTCTAACCAACCACCTGCTATTACCAATCCTGCAACATCGTTGCGGTCGTTGTTTTGTAAAAAATTATTACTTGCACGTAAACCGTCCGATACCAACAATATTAAACTATCTTTTTTGCCTAAGTTAGCTTCAAAACGTTTAATTAGCGATGCATCAAATGCTGCTGCAACACCCATTTCGTCTGCTAGCTTACGTACTGTATTTAAGTAACCTAAAGCATCTTGGGTTTGGTCAAATATAGATACATAACCTAAATCTGCACCATATATACCTAAGTTAAGCGCTTTTTTAAAGTTAGTGGTGTATTTGGGTAAATTGGCTGAACTGTTTAGTAACGATTTGTCGTATTTTGCATTTGCTTTTTTAAGCAATAATGAAGTCTGAATAGGAGAAGGAATACTAAAAACTGCTCCGCCTATTTTGGCATTAATGGTGCCTGTACTGTCAATGCTTGATTTTTGTTCGTCAGTTTTATCATTATTACAACTGCTTAATAACAAAGTTGATGATGCTATTGCAAGTACTGAAAAGTAGGTAATTTTTTTGTTCATTTTCATAATTATAGATTACGAGTTAATTTGGTAACGAAATAAGAAAAAAATAATGACTTAACAAAATTTTATACTCAGTATTTAACTAAATGTTTCAACCGCTTAGTTTTTGCCTATTGTATGCCCTTTTACTGCATACCAAAGTATGTAAAGGTATGCCGGAATAAGCACCCAGTAGGCATGTTGTGCTGTAGTAGCTATAATTATTTCGCTATCGGCAACATCTGTTTGCGATAAACTACCGTATATAAGCGGAAATATTGCGCCTCCTGATATACCCATAATAAGTAATGCCGACCCTAATTTGGTAAATTTGCCTAAGTTTTCAATTCCTAATGGAAATATTGCAGGCCACATTAAAGCATTGGCCAAGCCCAATGCTCCCACACACATTACTGATGCGTAAGCAGGTAATACCAACACCCCTATGCTTATAGCCACACCCAATACTCCACTTATAAGCAAGGCTTGTTGTTGTGTTACAAAACGTGGTATGCACAATATACCTACTAAGTAGCCTATAAGCATACATGCGAGTGTTATTATGGGATAAAATTTGGAACTGTCTAACGATATACCTTGTGTTTTGCCATACAAAGCAATGGTATCGCCTGCTAACACCTCTACCCCCACATACATAAATATGGCTAATGCACCTAGTAACACGTATGGATATTGAAAAATAGTTGTTTTGTTAGATGTGCTTAAAGTAGCATCGGTACTCGTTTTTTCAAGTTCTGCATCTATATTGGGTAAGGGCGAAAACCAAATTACTACTGCCGCTGTTAGTAATAAAATAGATAAAATAATGTATGGGTTTATAACACGTGCTGCTAGTTCATTTAAAGCAATGGCTTTGCTTGTGGCGCTCATGTGTGTAAGGCTTTCTACCAATTTGTCGGAGTCTTTTAGCATTACAAACCCAAAAATAAGTATAGCTATTTTGCCGCCAATTTTATTAAATACTCCCATTATACTTATACGTTGCGCAGCACTTTGTATAGGACCTATTACACTTACGTAAGGGTTAGCGGCAGTTTGTAATAAAGTTAAACCTGTACCTATTACAAATAATCCAACTAAAAACAAACTATAATTGCGACTGTATGCCGCAGGTATAAATAGTGCTGCACCCATAGCCATTATTACTAAGCCAAGGCTCATTCCTTTTTTGAACCCTGTGCTACGTAACACTATAGACGATGGTATAGCCATAACCGTGTAAGCAATAAAAAATGCTGTAGCTACTAAGTAAGCTTGTGTGTTGGTAAGTTCGCAGGCTATTTTTAAATAGGCAATAAGCGAACCGTTAACCCAAGTTACAAACCCAAATATAAAAAATAAAAATCCTACAATAACGAGCCCTATGTTTTGGTCGCGTTTAGATAAATTGAGTGTAGTATTCATAATGCAAATAAAGTATAGTGTGTTTGGTTAATTATTTGCAACAAAGCAATAACTTTATTTGTACAAATACACTACACTCACAAGTAGGTTGCTAACGTAGTAGGGTTAATAACATAAGTAATTGTTGATAATAATATACTTAATAAACACGCTAAGGTATCTGTTTGATGAGGAAATACGGTATTTTATTAAATAACTTTTTACAAGTAAGAAACACACAAGCGAGAAGCTTGCGGTAGCCTACATGTTTACCTAACGCTTGGAATGGCAGGAGTATTTTAACAAATAATTTTTACAAGTAATAAACGCACAAGCGGGACGCTTGCGGTAGCCTACATGTTTACCTAACGCTTGGACTGGCGGGGATTTTAAAGCCAACCAAGTAAAAGCAGCAAAACAACGTAGCACCTCCAACGCCACAACTGAGGCTTTGCCGAACTCACGATACAATACTTTAAAATTAACATTGAGTAACTAAGCGTTTGCAATGCTTGTGCTCTTATATACAGTTAAAAGCCAAAATTACCATTAAACCAATCCCTTAAAAAACACTTAAAATGACCAGAAGAAAAGCTAAAAACAAGCATTACGGTGTATCGAAGCCTTTATTACAAAGGA
>JACMRI010000017.1 GCA_014376525.1 Bacteroidia bacterium
GTATAATTGCAATGTTTTTATTAAAATAAATTAATATTATATATCAATTGAAAAAAACATTAGCATATACTCATGACGAATTAGTTGATATGATTAAAAACCGTAATCAGCAAGCTTTTGCGTATTTGTATGATAATTATTCAAGAGCAATTTTTGGAATTATAAATAATATAGTTACCTGTACAGAAGAGGCGGAAGATGTACTTCAAAATACATTTGTTAAAATATGGAATAATTTTGAAAGCTACGACAGTACCAAAGGTCGCTTATATACTTGGATGATAAATATAGCACGTAATATGGCTATTGATTGCACACGTTCTAAACATGAAAAAAATAAAAGTAAAATCCAAGATTCTATTGACGACGTATATGTAATAAATAATACATATGCAGATACTAATGGAACTGATGCAATAGGACTAAAAGCAGTAGTAGATAGCCTGAAAGATGATTACAAACTAATGATACAATTAGCCTATTATAAAGGATATACACAAGACGAAATATCCAAAGAACTTAACATACCATTGGGTACAGTAAAAACTAGAGTGCGTAACGCGTTATTAAAATTAAGAGAATTATCAAAAGAAAAAATACAAGCTTAAATAAAAATTGAACACCGAGATGAAAGATATAGATCAATACATAAATTCTGGAATACTAGAATTGTATGTGCTTGGTATGACTACTGATGAAGAGGCGAAAGAAATTTCAATGTTAAGTACTAGTAATGTTAAAATTAAAAATGAAATAGATACTATTGCTGCAGTTTTAAAAGTAGATGCTGAGAATAAAATACCTGAATTAAGTATTACAATAAAGCCATTTATTATGGCAACTATAGATTATATTGAACGTTTAACCAATGGTGAAGTATCAACTTTTCCTCCGTTGCTTAATAAGCAGTCCGAACCAATTGATTTTGTTCAATGGCTAAATAGTCCAAACATTATTTTACCTATTGATGCTGACCCAATATATGCAAAAATTATAGGCTTCACGCCTGAAGTTACTACATTTGTAACTTGGTTAAAAGACGGAGCTCCATTTGAAATACACGATAACGAGTTTGAAAGTTTTTTAATCATAGAAGGTTCTTGCGATATTAAAATTGGAGAAACTGTACACAGCCTTGTAGCAGGTAATTATTTAACAATACCGCTTTACTTAGGCCATTCAGTAAAAACAACCTCAAGCATTCCTTGCAAAATAATAGTACAACGTGTAGCTGCTTAATCTCACTATACAATACATAAATAAAAAAAACCTCCTTGTAACTACTTACAAGGAGGTTTTATGGTTACAAAGAGTATTGATAATAGCCTACCAAATTTCGCAATTTTTACCTACTGGCGCTACCATTTTTTGTCCGTCTTTACATCCAAATGCAGCTCTAAATGCTTTGTTGTTGCTTAGTGGTGCATTTACACGCTCGCGGCTTATTGGGTGCGGGTCTGTGTTTATTTGCAAACGAACCGATTGTTCTAACTCATTGCTACACCAGCCTTGTGCCCAACCTATAAAAAAACGTTGGTCGCCCGTAAAGCCATCTAATACTGGTGGTGTAGGTTTTCCTATCAACGAATTTTTGTAAGCAGCGTAAGCTATAGTTATACCTCCTAAGTCGGCAATGCTTTCACCTACTACTAATTCTCCGTTTAATTTTAAAGTGTCAATAGCTACAATATTGTTAAATTGATTAATTACACATTTACTTTTTTCTTTAAACTTAATCATATCAGCTGCAGCAAACCAGTTGTTAAGGTTTCCTTTTTCGTCGTACTGCGCACCTTGGTCGTCAAAGCCGTGTGTCATTTCGTGTCCTATAACCCCACCAATTCCACCGTAGTTTACGGCATCATCAGCATTCAAATCAAAGAATGGGGGTTGTAGTATTCCTGCTGGAAACACTATTTCGTTGTAAGCAGGATTGTAGTATGCATTTACTGTTGGTGTAGTCATACCCCATTCTGTTTTATCTACTGGCTTGCCCAATTTTGCTAGCATACGGCGTGTTTCATATAACATTGCTTGGTTGGAGTTATACCAATACGACGAACGATTAACGTTCATGGTAGCATAATTTTTCCACTTATCAGGGTAACCAATTTTGGTGGTAAACGTACCCAATTTTTTAAGTGCATTGATGCGTGTGCTATCGCTCATCCAACTTAGTTGGTTAATGTTTTCGCGCAAAGCTATTTTAAGATTATTTACTAGCTCGGTCATTTTGGTTTTAGCAGCAGGCGGAAAATATTTAGTTACATATACTTGCCCTAGTGCATCGCCCAATGCTACGTCGGTAGCGCTAACAGCGATTTTCCAGCGTGGTTTCATTTTTTTAGTACCACGCAATATTTTTTCGTTAAAATCAAAATTAGCTTGTACAAAATCTTTGCTCAAATAATTAGCTGCAGCAGTAAGTAGGTTAAACTTTAGTAACAATTTCATATCAGCCAATGGTGTAGCGGCACTTACTGCATCGTATCCTTTTAGATAATTGGGTGCGCCCACTATTATTTTTTTACCAAGTACAACTTTTAATGTTTTAAAATAAGTAGTCCAATTAAAGTGTGGGGTAAGTTTTTGCAAAGTTGCTAAAGTATATACGTTATACATACTTTTTGGATCGCGCATTTCTACTGCACCTTTACTTACTTCGGCTAATTTAGTTTCAAATGCTACTATCGTAGTAGCGTTTTGTACAGCAATTGTTTCGTTAGTACCAATAAGCGTAAATAGCTTGGTAATAAATACTTTGTATGCCTCACGTATTTCTAAGCTTTTAGCATCAGTTTTGGTATAGTATTCTTTTTCGGGTAAGTTTAGTCCGTTTTGAGCTAAATATCCTATGTTCATATTACTATTTTTCTCATCAGCACCAACATAAAATGCAAACGGCCAACCTTGCCCTTTGGCATGCATATTAGCAATGTAGGAGTTGTAATCATTAAGGTTTTTAATAGCATCAATTTTAGCTAAATCGTTTTTTATTGGTGTGTATCCATCGGTATTTAGTTTATTTGTATCCATTACGGTGTAGTAGTAATCTGCCAATTTCTGTGCGTTACTTCCTGCTACTTGTTTAGTACTTAAGCAATTGTCTAATATGCCTTTAAGCGCATCTTGGTTTCTATTTTGTATTAAAGTAAACACCCCATAGCGAGAGTACTCTGCTGGCACTGGGTTTTTGGCTTTCCAACCTCCGTTTACAAACTGATAAAAATTATCGCAGGGTTCACATTTAGTATCTGCATTGTTGGCTTTATCATAGCCCCACGTGCTTTGCGCTTGTGTGTTTAGTGTAGTTATTAATAATGCTACTGTTAATAATTGTTTTATCATAGTTTTTTTTGATGTTAGTTTTAATTATTAAATGTTTAAATCTTAATATATATTTACTTATTTATCTTTTTAAACATACTAATTTATTAATTACAAAATGCAATAAAGTGTAATTGCCATAAACACAATTATTGCTATGTATTGCCATAGGTCGGGAAAATAGTTGAGGTACTGTTTTATATATTTCATTAGTATGAAATTTTAATATTTTGCTATACAGTAAAATCAAATATGATTATTACAATTCAAATTTAATGTTATTTTTGTTTAACATCATTTATTATAATTTATATTTATTTAAAATGAAAACAATACAATTTATCACATTTATATTATTGTTGTTATCAAAGTACACTAGTGCTCAGTTTTCGGCAACTACTAACAGCAATGCTGCCCAATTGGCTCAAAACCTTGCTGGACCTGGGGTACAAATTTTAAATCCCGTGTTGGATTGTGGCACAACTTCCACAGGTTTTTTTACGGCTACAGGTACTAATTTGGGTTTAGGCTCAGGTATTGTGCTAAGTACAGGTGGACCAAATGAAGCTTCGTTAGCACCAAATAGCTTTGGTGCTGGAAGCGGTATATCTATTGATGATGCCGATTTGGCTACTATAACCATACGAAAACAGTATGATGTATGTAAATTAGAGTTCGACATTGTACCTAATTGTACTCAAATTGATGTTAATTACGTATTTGCATCGGTAGAATATCCAACGTATGTATGTTCTAATTATAACGACGCCTTTGGTTTTTTTATATCTGGTCCTGGTATTGTAGGTAACCAAAATATAGCTGTAGTTCCTGGTTCATCAAGTCCAGTATCTATTAACAATGTAAACTCTGGAATAGTGGGTAGTGCAGGCAGTGCAGGAGGTTGTCCTGCTAACACAAATTCAAATTTTTATGTAGATAATGCAGCGCGTACCTCTATAAATTCTTATGGAGGTTTTACAACTTTACTAACAGCATCATCTGCAGTGCAAGCATGTAGTATTTACCATGTGAAACTTGTAATTGCAGATATTCAAGATGGAGGACTTAATTCAGCTATATTTTTAAAACTCCAAGGGGTGACTTGTAATCCATTA
>JACMRI010000130.1 GCA_014376525.1 Bacteroidia bacterium
GCTTGTGTGTTTGTTGCTTGTAATTTTCATAATTATATAGGTACATAAGTTTGTTTAATTTTATCAAATATAGTATTTTAACAAATAACTTTTTACAAGTAAAAAATCCATATCGCTATCGTAATAATTTCTAATTTTCGTATTTTTACTTATGATATATCATAATAATAATAATATTTACCTTCCCTTAAATTTAAAACTAACTGCTTATCCCAAACTGAATAGTAGCTGTTTTAGATCCCGTTCCCGCAAGTGTTTCTATAGCTTGTTATTAAATTGATTGGCTCTCGCAAGTGTTAAGCTGATACTTCGGCTCCGCTCAGTAACCAACTTAACACTTGAAACAGCACCACCAACTATTAAAGTTTAAACGTGGTAAACCAAAAAGAGGTTAAGTAATTGCTTACTTAACCTCTTTTATTGTACTCGGGGCGGGAATCGAACCCGCACGCCTGTTACGGCACAGGATTTTAAGTCCTGCGTGTCTACCTATTCCACCACCCGAGCCTCTCACAGTGTTTGGCACCTAAAGAACGTAAATTAAAAAATCCCGATTAAGAAAATCGGGACGATTTAATAGTGGAGCGAAAGACGAGATTCGAACTCGCGACCCCGACCTTGGCAAGGTCGTGCTCTACCAACTGAGCTACTTTCGCAATAATTTTTGTTATTGTTTGTGTGTGCAAATGTACTACCATTTTTCAAATTTCCAAATAAAAATGAAAAAAAACACTAACTCATTCGTATTGCCTCCACAGGGTCGAGTTTAGCTGCTTGTATTGCAGGCAGAACTCCAGCTATAATCCCTATTACTACTGATATTCCAAGTCCAAGTGTAATATTATGCAAAGATAAACTCATGTGCATATCTAACGCTGCGTTTACTCCCATTACTACTAATCCTACGCAAAATACACCTACAATTCCTCCCAACACACACAAAATAATAGACTCCACAATAAATTGTATGAGTATAAAATAGTTTTTAGCGCCTAACGATTTTTGTATTCCTATAATTGGGGTACGCTCTCGCACACTCACAAACATAATATTTGCCACACCAAAACAGCCCACGAGTATAGAAAACCCTCCTATTACTGTTCCTGCCACGTTTATTATATCAAACAAACTATCAAAGCCTTTGGATATTAACGACGATTCGTTTAGTGCAAAGTTATTATCATCTGTAGGGCTTATTCGTCTTATACTGCGCATGGCTATGGTTAATTCGTCTTTGAGCTGTTGTATAGATACGTTTTTCTTGGGCAATACATACAGGCAAGGGTCGGCATCTTCGTCGTGTATGTTCATTATGGACCGTGCTGCCTGCAGGGGTATATATACTTTGTTGTCGGCGTTGGGGTCAAATATGCTTTCGCCTTGCTTGGTTAGTATGGCTATTACGGTATATTTTACACCTTGTATTTTGATGTCTTTGCCCAAAGCACCTACATTTTTTCCAAATAAATTATCAGCAATTCCACTGCCAATAATGGCTACATGGCGCCCAGCCTGCGATTCTTCGTTGGTAAAATATCGCCCATCATTTAACGGGACATTTTTAACTACATTATAATTGTGGGTAATGCCCGTAATGTTGGTGCTTTGCAAACTGGTGGTATTAAATTTTAAAGTGTGATTGCCAGCAATAGTAAAACATGCTGCAGCTACTGCATTGCAACGCCTTTCTATTTCGGCAACTTCTTCTAATTTGGGCAATGGACGTTTGTAATATTTCCACCAAGGAAAATCGCCACCAAACTCCCAAGGCCATTTTTGCACATAAATAACATCGCTCCCTAACTCATTAATAGAACCCGAAATTTTATCTTTCATGCTATCAATCATTGTAAATACGGTAATTATTGCAAATATACCTATGGTTATTCCCAGTAGCGAAAGCAGGCTACGTAGCTTATTGCCCCATAACGATTGTAGAGCAAACACGCAACTTTCCCAAGTAAGTAGTAGAAATGTGTGCATAGTTAATTGTTTAATACTCTTACGTTAGGTAAATAACGCAATGTTTTTTTTTGATAAAAGCATCTATTTTTCATATTCACACTGCAACTAATAAATTTAATGTGTTTAAATATAATTAGTAACTAGCTATTCTTCTCCAAAATACTCTACGAAGTTATTTTCGGTTTCGTAAAGTTTTATGCAATGTAATTGTGCACCCATAGTTATGATAGGAGCTTGTAGGTGTTTCCATATTTCTATGCTCATGTGTTCGGTAGTGGGTATAAGTCCTTTCATAAATGTGTCGTCTTCATTTAAGTTTTTATGGTCTAATACTTCTGTTATTTGCTCACGTATAAGTACACTAAGGGCTTTTAAATCTAACACAAAACCTGTTTCGGGGTTGGGTTTGCCTTTTACGGTTACGTATAAATTGTAGTTGTGTCCGTGCCAATTGGGGTTGGCACATTTGCCAAAAACTTCGGTATTTTTTTGTAATGACCACTCGGCACGGTGTACTTTGTGGGCTGCGTTAAAATGCTCTTTGCGTGTTATATAAACCATAGTGTATTTTTGTTGGTACAAATATATTGCATTAATATTAAAATCTATCTTTACCATCAAGCATTTTATACAACTAATGAATATACTTATAGTTTCGGCCACTTCGTTTGAAATTGCCCCACTCCTATCCTCTATTACTGAGCAACAAAAAATAAGCGAGCAATTAACTACTTACACATACGCCACACATACTATATATGTGTTGGTAACAGGCGTGGGTATGGTTAATACTACTTACTGGCTTACGCATACATTGGCACAGCATAGTTTTGATGTTGTGTTAAACATTGGTATTGCAGGAAGTTTTACACCCAACTATGCTGTAGGAAGTGTGGTAAATGTGGTAAGTGATTGTTTTGCCGAAATGGGCGCACAAGCTGGTGATGAATTTATTACTATGGAACGATTGGGTTTTATGCAAGCAAATGAGTTGCGTGTAAATGTACATTATAGTAGTAATAACGGGCATCTCAACGCTTTACCAAAAGTAAAAGGAATAACTGTAAATACTGTACATGGTAACGCAATAGCTATAAATAATGTAATACAATTGTTTGCTCCCGATGTAGAAACAATGGAGGGTGCAGCTGTACTGTATGTGTGCGGTAAACAAAAGCTACAGGTTATACAACTACGTGCAATATCTAACATGGTAGAAGTACGCAACCCTAATAACTGGAACGTGCCGTTAGCAATAAACAATCTTAATGCTTATGTAATGAGTTTATTAGGCGAGATGTAAACTGGAGTTGATAAGTTTGCCGGGACAAAAAATTTAAACCCTGAGTAATTATTTTTACAATTTTAAAATCCTATAATATCTGCTTTTGTAACTATTTTAACTGTTCCGTACTTGCTTAGTTTACTTAAGTCTATACGAGACTTATCTCCCACTATTACTATGCGGTGTTTCTTATTTGCAATGTGTGCATTAAAATAAGCGTTAGTTTTATCTATATCAGTAGCATCTATAGTTGTATATTGTTGCTCACGCACATCGCTTGCCAAGCCCGATTTCTTTGAGCTATTTACGTAATTCAATATATCTTCACCCTCAATACGTTCACTTTGTATGGTCCGCTTTATTGAGTTTTTAGATGCATCAAATGCAATTTGATTTTTACTCATTGTGTTTGTTAATTCCAACATTGCTGTAAGCGCTTCGTCTAGCTTATCTGCCTGTGTGCCTACATACGCTTCGGTTACATTCGTTTTGTTCCAATTATTTTTGCGTCCGTATTTAAAACGTGTACTGTATGCCAATGCTTTTGATTCTCTAATAGTTTGAAAAACCACCGATGCCATTCCACCACCATAGTAATCGTTAGTGAGTTTGTGCTGCCCATATTCGTTAGGAAGCGTACTATCTCCAAGTGTAAATACGGAAAACTCTGCTTGCTGCATATCTTTAAAATCGTATACAATAACTTCATTAACAGTAATTGGTGCATAATTAAAACCAATTTTTGGCGCAGGACTTAGTGTAGTTATGCTTTTATACGCAAAATATTTATCCAAAATGTTGCGTACATCGTTGGCATTGGTTGCACCGTAATACTGCGCATGATAAGGGCTTGTTAACATAAAAGTAACACTCTCTAGCAATTCTGCACTTGTAATTTTGTTTAGATCAGCATTGTTAAGTGTGTTATTAAACGGCGATTGTTTACCGTACAAACCATAATTGCGCATAGCTTGTTGAAATATAAAATCTTTGTCGTTAAGGGCATCGGTGCGAGTTTTAATTATGTCTTGCTTCACGTTGTTTAAAGTAAGTTCATTCGCTTTGGGATTAAATATACTGTTGGTAAGTAAATTTATAGCCGCATCAAAGTTTTCGTTAAGTCCGCTTACAGCTATTTCAGTAGCATCGTCGCTTACCACTAAACTGTAAGTACAGCCAATTTTAAAAAATTCTTGTTTTAATTTTTCAGCACTAAAAGAGTTGGAACCTAATAAGGATAGGTAGGCTATTGCCATCTCCAATTTTTTGTCGTGTACGCTACCTTTGTTTATTATCAAAGAAAAATCAAATAAATTGTTGGTAGTATTGCTTACGTACCACAATTGTTGGCTATTACGCAAATTAATATATTCTACATCTTTATTAAAATCTACAAATTTAGGTGTAAGTGCAGGCGGGTTAAACGCAAGTACTTTGGCGCAAAAGTCAGAAACTTTGTCGGAATTAGTTGCCACAGGAGTTATAATAGGCTTGGCCACCTTAGGCGTGTTTTTATCTTCGGCTTGTATTTTATTTACTTGTACATAATTTGTAGTAAAGTTTTTTGCCACAAAGTTCATCAATTGTTGTTTTGTTATTTTCTTGGCTTCATCTAGCATAGTTATACGGCGCATATAGTCGCTTTCGGTACCAAATATATCCACCAAAAACTCGTTACGATTGTTGTTTTTGGTAAATGCTTGTACAAATTTTACCTTAGCATTATTTACACAAGCGGCTATCATCCAATCTTCAAACTTGCCTTTTTTTACATCATTTAACTGTTCCAAAAGCAATGCACTAAGTTCTTGCAGGGTTTGTTTTTCTTTGGGCATACCGCCAATAAATAAAGTAGAATAATCTTTCATGGCATCTACATACGCATACGCTTCCAATACTTTTTGTTTTTGAATAAGATTAATATCCATTAAACCCGCAGTACCATTGCTTAGCATAGCATTTAAAAGTTCTAAATAAGGCTGGTCGGTACTATTTATATTATTACATCTAAACCCAATAAGTACAGATGCTGGGTCCTGCCCATACACGTTTTTGATAATAGGTTTAAGTATAGGCGCTTCGGGCGCAAATGTATACACAGGTACAGGTGAAGTGGTAAGTGTGCCAAACGTAGCGTTAAGCAAAGGAATTAACTCAGCAGTGTTTACATCACCACTTAGTATTATGCCCATGTTGTTGGGTACGTAATAGGTTTTATAATAGTCTTTTATTTTTTTGATAGATGGATTTTTTAAATGCTCAATAGTACCAATAGTAGTTTGCTTACCATAGTTGTGGTTTTTATACAACTCGTAGTACATCATCTCAAATTGCTTGTTTTGGTCATTGTCTAAGCCTATGTTTTTTTCTTCGTACACAGCCTCTAACTCAGTATGAAATATACGCATTTGTGGGTTTCGAAAACGCTCAAATTGTATGTTTACCCAATTACTTAACTGATTACTCGGAATATCCTCAAAATAAACTGTACGCTCGTTAGTGGTGTAAGCGTTGTTGCCTTGTGCACCTATGCCCGACATCATTTTATCAAACTCGTTGGCAATAGAACTTTGTGCGGCTACCCCCGAAACGCTATCAATGGCGTGGTATATGGCTTTGCGTTCCGTTTCGTTACGTGTAGTACGATAAGTTTCGTACAAGTTTTCTATTAATTGCAATTGAACTTGCTCAGTAGTAAAATTAGCTGTACCAAACTTATCCGTCCCCTTAAATAGCATGTGTTCTAGGTAGTGCGCTAGTCCTGTAGCATCGGCAGGATCGTTTTTGCTACCTGCTTTTACGGCTATGGCACATTGTATGCGTGGCTCGGTTTTGTTATTACTTACTATTACTTTTAGTCCGTTGGCAAGTGTAAATGTTTCTACTTTAAGTGGGTCGGCGTTACCGTAAGTAGTTATAGTTTGTGCTTGTGTTGCGCTACATACTGTAAGCGATAGGGCAAGTGCTATGTTTAATTTCATAAGTAATAATTATATTGTTTATTTTGTAAAACTAACAAAAAAATGGAATTGTTAATTTGGTTTTTAGAAAGGAATAATAATAGTAATTATGTTTTTATAAAAAGCTAAAATCGTATTTGGAATAACAGTAAATAATATTAGTTTTGCAAAACAATAAAACAACGGTCTGGTAGCTCAGCTGGATAGAGCAACTGCTTTCTAAGCAGTCGGTCATTGGTTCGAATCCAATCCGGATCACTTTTAATATAGTTTTTAAACTAAAATAAACCGTTCAATTGAGCGGTTTATTTTTTAGTTTAACATTACAAATTTAAATAGTATTAAAGGCACACAACTAATAGTATAGCACTACACAGCCCATTATTTTGCAACACCACTCTACATTTATAAACCTGGCACTTAGCCCATTTGCTTTGCTGTATGGTGTTATTACTAGCTTGCGTAACAAACTGTATGACTGGCAAGTACTTAACAGCTACGCTCCAACACCACCGTGCATTGTAGTGGGCAACCTAAGTGTAGGTGGCACGGGCAAAAGCCCTATGATAGAATATTTAATACAATTTTGTATTGACAACCACAAAACAGTAACTACCATAAGCCGTGGATATGGGCGTAGTAACAGGGGTTACAAAGAGGTGCAACTTAATGACACGGCACAAAATGTAGGCGACGAGCCTTTACAATTTAAACAACAATTTGGCAACTTATGCACAGTAATAGTTGATGAAAAACGAGTACACGCATTACATTTATTACAACCAAAAGAAACCAAAAACACCGTATATTTGTTAGACGATGCCCTACAGCACCGAGCAGTAAAGGGTTCCATGAATATTCTACTAACTAATTACAGCCACTTGTATATAGATGATGCTATGCTGCCCAAAGGTAATTTGAGAGAAAATAAGAATAGTAGCAAACGAGCACAAATAATAATAGTTACCAAATGCCCTGCACACCTTACTATTACTGATGAAAATATAATAAAAAAACGATTAAATGTGTTGGCACATCAACAGTTGTTTTTTAGTACTATACAGTACCATAGTTTAATACGTATTGGAAAAACTGCTACCACACTTATATTAACTAAAAGCACAAATGTTATTAGTTTTGCTGGCATAGCCAACGATGCACTTTTTGTAACTTACTTAAACCAGCAAGCAAATGTAGTACAACACTTTTCGTTTCCCGACCATTACGCATATACACCTGCAGATATTGATGCTATTACCAATGCTGTCAATGAGCAAATACCCCTAAAAACCATAGTAGTAACCACACACAAAGATGCTATGCGCTTGCTTCAAAATTATATTTCGTTTATTAATGAAATAGAAGTGTATTATTTACCTACAAAAATGTATTTTAGCCCCAACGAACAACAAAAATTTAATCAAATATTACTACAACATGTTAGCACAAATTAAAGCCACTGCGGCACATTTACAAGAGGTTACCAATAATTTTAATCCTGAATATGGTATAATATTAGGCACAGGTTTGGGCGGATTAGTTGATGAAATAACTATACAGCAAGCCATTAATTACGGCGATATTCCTAATTTCCCTGTATCAACTGTTAAGGGGCATAGTGGGCGTTTAATATTTGGAACACTAGGCGGAAAGCGTGTGATAGCTATGCAAGGCCGTTTCCATTTTTACGAAGGGTATGATATGCAAACAGTAGTATTCCCTGTGCGTGTAATGAAATATTTAGGCATAAAAACCTTGTTTTTGAGTAATGCAAGTGGCGGTGTTAATCCTAGCTTTGAAATTGGAGATTTAATGATATTGAACGACCACATTAACCTGTTTCCTGCGCACCCACTTACAGGCCCTAATATTGAGGAATTAGGACCACGTTTCCCCGATATGAGCGACGCGTACAATACTCACTTAATAAGCAAAGCCAAAGGTATAGCACACAAATTAGGGTTTAAAGTTCAAGAAGGCGTATATGCAGGCTTAAGTGGCCCAACATTTGAAACTCCCGCAGAATACAAATATGTAAGTAAAATAGGTGCTGATGCAGTAGGTATGAGTACAGTACCCGAAGTAATAGCAGCACGCCACATGGGTATTGATTGTTTTTGTATATCAATAATTACCGATCTTGGAGTAGAAGGAAAAATTGTACAGGTAACCCACGAAGAAGTACAACATGTAGCACAAATAGCCGAAAAGAAAATGACTCAACTATTCAAAGTTATGATGGAGGAAATGTAAATCTAGATATTAGATTTGAGACTATTAGACGTTAATAGTTAAGAAGTGTTTAAAACTGTAAATAACAAATTGCGCAACAATAATTGTTGCGCAATTTGTGTTATGAGCTAAGATGTAAAATTAATTTTTCCAATAACTTACCAACATTGGCGGTGCTTTTTCCCACTCGCAGCATTCTATTGGGTATAGACTAAACTTGGTGCCAAGTAGTTGATTGCAACGAATTTCAATAACCAAATTACCGTTACCATTACTACCCTCATATTCCAAAAAAAAATTTTCGTTGGGGTATTCCGCTTGTATTTCTTTAACAAGATCGGCTAATGCTGTGTTTATGGCTTTGTTTTCGAGGTAATATTTTAGTTTCTTTTTGGGAGTGTATTCTATTACCAAATTACCGTCAAACTTAGCCCACAGGGGCGCTTCAATCATTATTAGGTTGGTATCGTCAAGCATTGTAATTATTTGCTCTCGTGCTTCTTGTATTGATGAGTATTTGTTTACACGACGAAATGCAGGTTTTAAATTATCATCAAATTGTAACAAATTGGTATCTACAAACGCAAATGCCTCTTTGGTAAGTTTTTCTTCAAAAAATCCAGTTGTATTTTTTACAGAATTAAAATATACTAATTGGTCGCAGTTTATGGAGTAATCCTTAAGGCTTTGTCGGTTTTTGCATACGTTTATAGAATATTGTTTTGTACAATTATTATCTCTATTTAACTCCTTAGGGTAAAAACGCCAATCTTTTTTTATTTTGTTTAATGCCGTTACTTCACTTATGTAGCTGTAGGAATCGTTGGTACTATCGGTAATTTTGTTTTGCCCTTTTTGTACTAAGTATACTTTGCCAATAGTATCAAATATAGCATTGTTGTTGTTTACCTCGTTGTGTATTAAGAGTGTAAAATAGCCCTTATCAAAATTAAATTCTTTAAACAAGGGTATTTTATAATCATCGTCTTCGTCAGTGCTTTTTTGCCCAAACGAATGCAGGTGAAGTGTTAAAAATGTGAGTAATATAAGGTAACGCATTGGTAGTTTATTACTTAATTAATACTTTGTAATAATATCGCCACTAGTAGCTATTTGGCTTTTGTTAAGCGCACGGTCTTCGAGGTAATAATCAAATTTTATAGTGTCGCCTTTGTTCAGCAATGGGCTGTAATAGGGAGCAGGTAAGGCTACATAGAGTTCGCCATCAATAATTTTATCTTTGCTGTCGGTAACAATGCGTGGCAAACGCACATTCAACGGTGGTTTTAGGGGTATTGCTTTAAACTGACCACCATGTTTTTCGTAATAGGTTACAAAAAAATTATAATAATGCCCTTCCTTCTTAGTGTATGGGCTGTTAGTATCTTTAGCATCAAAACCTATATCGCCATCACCATCAGTAAAATTAAATTTAACAATTGCCGAATCTACATTTTGAGTAAACGATACAAAAACAAGCGATGGAATGTTAGGTATGATGGTAGTCCTTTTTTTGCATGCGTTAACAATGCACACTACTGCGCATAATAATATTCCTATTTTTGAAGTCGTTTTCATAATTCAAATTTAAACAAATAATAACGCAAGTGCATATATTACATCAACTAGAACAAGAAATATTTTTAACAACTACTCCGCTTAGTTTTGAAACGCTTGCTATGCGCGTGTTTGCGCATCAAAGTATGCATAATAAAGTATATGCTCAGTATTTAAACTATTTAAAAATAGATGTAAAAAGCATTGCTAACACTAGCCAAATACCTTTTTTACCTGTAGAATTATTTAAAACACACCGCATTTTGGTTGATGATTGCACACCACAAATTACGTTTAGTAGCAGTTCTACCACTGGTACAGGGCAAAGTTTGCACTATGTACCTAACTTAACGATGTATGAAAATAGTTTTAACAAAGCCTTTAATTTATTTTATGGCAATGTAAAAAACTATGTAGTACTTGCGCTATTGCCCTCGTACCAAGAGCGTGAGGGGTCGTCGCTTATTTATATGGTGGACTCACTTATTAATCAAAGCCAAAATAAAACGAGTGGTTATTTTTTAAACGAGAATCAAAAGTTACACACTACTTTACTACAATTAATTGCCACTAACACGCCAACGCTACTTATTGGGGTATCATACGCATTGTTAGATTTTATTGAAAAATACCAACTGCACAATGCTACCAACCTTATAGTAATGGAAACTGGTGGTATGAAAGGAAAGCGTAAAGAACTTACCAAAGAAGAGCTATACGCGCAACTTAAAGTTGGCTTTGGAGTAGCGCATATTCACTCCGAATATTCTATGACCGAGGTCTTATCGCAAGCCTATTCTAAAGCTAATGGTATATATAGTTGTCCGCCATGGATGCGAATATTAATAAGAGATATTAATGATTACAAGCAACTACTTCCAAATCAAAAATCGGGGGGAGTAAACATAATAGACCTTGCCAACTTGTACTCGTGCGCATTTATTGCCACACAAGATTTGGGCAAACTACATACTGATACTACTTTTGAGATATTAGGACGATTTGATAACAGCGAAATACGAGGGTGCAACTTATTAGTACAATAGTAACAACTGATAAAAAAACAATAAACTTGCCATTAAAGATTCTTGCATTCGTTACAAAACTTAAACTTTAAAAATATAATACACATGAGCATAAAAACAATAGCCGTACTTACATCGGGCGGAGATTCGCCAGGAATGAACGCCGCTATACGAGCAATAGTGCGTACAGCAGCATATAACAACCTAAATGTGATGGGCGTAATGCACGGTTACAATGGGCTAATAAATAACGAAATAAAACAACTTACCAGTGCTAATGTTGGCAACATTATACAACACGGCGGCACTATACTTAAAACCTCTCGAAGCAAAGGATTTGTAACTACCGAAGGTATGCAACAAGCCTATAATAATATACAAAAACACCACATAGACGCACTTATAGTAATAGGCGGAGATGGAACATTTAAGGGTGCACAAGAGTTTGGTACTATCTATAATTTTCCTATAATAGGGCTTCCTGGCACTATTGATAATGATTTGGTAGGTACAGATTTTACCATTGGTTACGATACCGCTATAAACACAGTGGTAGAAGCTGTGGACAGAATACGCGATACAGCCGCAAGCCACGACCGTTTGTTTTTTGTAGAAGTAATGGGGCGCGATGCTGGATTAATAGCCCTGCGTAGCGGTATAGGTGTAGGTGCAGAGGCTATACTTATGCCAGAAACGCCTACGCAATTAAATGAGTTAATAGAAAAACTAACCAACGACCAACGTCGCAAAAAATCCAGTAGCATAGTTATAGTTGCCGAAGGAGAGGAAGAAGGCGGTGCCTATGCACTTGTAAAACGCTTACAACCTAGCCTCCCCAACTTTGATATACGAGTAAGTATATTAGGACATATTCAGCGTGGAGGCTCACCAACCGCAATGGATAGAGTACTTGCAAGCCGAATGGGATACGCTGCAGTAAACGCTATTATACAAAACCAAAGTGGCTTTATGATTGGTGTAATACACAACAAAATAGCCCAAACACCATTTGCACAAGCCACCAAGCACATACAAACCCTTGATGCCGATTTACTTAAAATGATAGAGGTATTGGCTATGTAATTTTTTGATATTTTACTGCTACTATTTATCCATTTAACAGTTACTGTTTAGCCAAAACCAATGTGCATTATTACATAAAAGAATTATAAATTTACACAATGCAATTCAAAGATATTATAGGGCACGCAGCCATTAAACAACGCTTAATAAATAGTGCTAACGAAAACCGTATTAGCCATGCACAACTATTCCTTAGTAATGAGGGTGTGGGCGCTATAGGACTTGCGGTTGCTTACGCACAATATATTGCCTGTAAAAATAGGCAAGCAACCGACTCCTGCGGGGTGTGTAGCGCATGCGTAAAATACAACAAACTGGTACACCCCGATTTGCACTTTGCGTTCCCTACCAACACCACTACCAAAGTAACCAAAGATCCTACAAGCATACAGTTTATAGCCGAGTGGCGCAAGGCATTGCTACACAACGTATATTTAGATTTGTTTGAATGGCTGGAAACCATTGGTATTGACAACAAACAAGGCAATATTTCGGCATTAGAAAGTGTAGATATTATACGCCGACTTGCCTTAAAACCTTACGAAAGTGAATTTAAAGTGATGATAATATGGATGGCGGAAAAAATGAACACTCAAGCCGCTAACAAAATACTAAAACTGCTGGAAGAACCGCCCGAAAAAACATTGTTTTTGCTAGTGGTAGAACAGCAAGAGCAATTATTATCAACGATTATAAGTCGTACGCAACTCATAAAAATTGGTGGTATAGACGATGCTAATTTAGCAAAAGCATTGATGTATGACTACCAACTAAGCACCGAACAAGCCCAAGAGGTAATAAATATGGCTGAAGGCAGTTACAATAACGCCAAACGTTTGGCCCAAGAAACCGAGGGCGACAACCTATTTATGCAACTATTTAGAGAATGGATGCTGATTTGTTTTAACAAAAAAACCATAGAATTAGTACCATTTATTGATAAGCTAGAAGCATTAAAGCGCGAACGACAAAAAAAGTTTTTGACGTATTGCTTACACCTTATTCGCGAAAGTTTAATATTAGCTTACCAAGGCGATGCCGTTATAAAAACTGCAGGCGCCGAAAAACAATTTTTAGATAAGTTTCATCAACGCATAATAGGTGCCGATACCATTGAAATTATTGAAGAATTTAACAACTCTATATACCACATAGAGCGCAATGCCAATGCCAAAATATTGTTTATGGACGTATCCTTAAAATTGTTTAGATGGTTTACCCGCCAAAATAAATTATTGGCGGAAGCTAAAGAATCA
>JACMRI010000131.1 GCA_014376525.1 Bacteroidia bacterium
AATTCTGCGTTCTCCAAAGTTTTAGTTATAGAATTGTTTGAAAGATCTTTACTACTCCAAATATCTATTCCAATTGACTTTCCAGTTGTTAAATATTTGGCCGCACCATTCATCAAAAGCCCTTGTCCAGTGCCAATGTCAAGTACATTTTCATTTCCATTCCAATTAATTTTTGATAACATTAAATCTCTTGTTCTATATTTTCCAGTCATTCCATAAGCAAACATAGCAATTCCTAAAATAAAAAAAACTGAACCTAATAAAATTATTAAATAGCTTAAATATAATAGGATTACATTATTTAAAAACAATTGGATAAAGATTCCTCCAAAAATTGTAATTCCTCCAAAAAAAATTAGATTGCGCATTATACTTGGTGCATCAATTCCATAATTTACTTTACTCATAAATATTTATTTAGTATTTTAGGTTCTCAAAAATGGCATATAACAGTTTGGCGCTTGGCGAAGAAGCGGATTTCGAAGCACTAAACTGTCCGCTAGCACTGAACTTGATACAAAGCACAAAGCTTCATTTAAGCACTGAACCCGCTTTTTTGCCAAACGCTTGTTAACGGTTCGGGCTTTTTTTTAGGGTCAATATATTGTCTATTTTCAGAATTCATTTTAGTCAAATATGTCTCTTATAAAAACTTTTGTGCTGTCTAAATTAGTCCAAATTGTTTGAATATTTTTGCTGTTATTTGTTGAATATTCATAAACTATAATTGTGTCGCCTTGTACTTTTAATACTCCATTCCATTGTCCTGTTATGTTTTGTCCAAATATTGTCAAGGAAAAAAGACTAACTAATATTAATAATGCTGTTTTTTTCAATTTATAGATATTTTAAATATATAGCTACTAAAATTATTAAAGCAACAACTGAAATATTTACAAGTATTGATTTTAAATTCAAAAAGTTTATTGTACACCCAAAATATCCATATCTTTTTGGCGGAAAAATTCTTTTGTCATTTTTATTGAAATAGAAAATCCCACATTTCCAATTGTTTGGATCTTTATAGCAATTCTCTAATATTTCTTTTGTTGGGTTTCCGTCTGTTGTCATAATTTACTATCTGTTTGTGAGAAGTCTAGGTAAATTTTCTGCTAACTCTTATATTGACAAATATAAACACTCTTTTTTATAAATATTTAAAAATCATAAAAATAGCTATTTTGCTACTAAAACATCATGTTTTTATATGCGTATTTTGTATGGCATAAAGTTTAAATAATGTAATTTTATTTAAAACGTATATTCAAAATGCGCACACACGCATTTTAAATATATACTACCTACAACAACGCTTTTTTAATTTTACTACTCAATTCTTTACCTACTGTTACCAATGGTAAGCGTACGTGGTTATCAGTTATTTTTTGGTAGTGTAAAAATTCTTTTATGCCAGCTGGGTTACCCTCCATAAACATAAGGTTGGTAGGTGTAAGTAATTGGTAATGCAGTACCGAGGCCTTATCAAATGTGCCTTTTAGCGCTAAACGTACCATATCGCTTACTTGTTTGGGGTAGGCATTGGCTGCTACACTTATAACGCCACGTGCGCCTACTGCCATCATGGGTAGTGTAAGTGGGTCGTCGCCACTTATTACAGCAAAATGCTTAGGTGCTTTGTGTAGTATAGCCATGGCTTGTTCTACGCTTCCGCTTGCTTCTTTTACTGCAGTAAATTTAGTACTGTAGTTGGCTAATGTAAGTATGGTTTCGGGGGTCATACTTTGGCCTGTGCGCCCTGGTACGTTGTATAGTATTATGGGTAAAGGGCATTTTTTTTCAATGGCTTTGTAGTGTTCTATTATACCACGTTGCCCTGGTTTGTTATAATACGGCGATACGCTTAATATAGCTGCAATGCCTGTAAAATCAGTACTTTTAATGGTATCTATTACCTCTTGTGTATTGTTGCCACCCACACCTAATACTAGTTTACATTTGTTTTTTACGGTAGTGCATATCGTATTTATTACCAATTGTTTTTCGTCTTTAGTAAGGGTTACGCTTTCGCCTGTAGTGCCTAATATTACTATGTATTCTACACCACCTTTTACTATATGTTGTGTAAGTGCTACAAGTGCGGGTACATCTACATTTCCTTTTTTGGTAAATGGAGTTACTATTGCTACTCCTGTTCCGTCTAGTGTGTGTGTCATGGTTGTTTTATATTAAGCGTTTATAAGTTGTAAATAATGGTCGGTATGGCGGAGAAAATATTTAAGGCTTTTCTCCGTATCAATGTTTATAGTAATGATACTTAACTTAGTATTAATAGGGGTTTCGGCTCCTATTTTAAACTTAGCTGTACTGTGTGCATACAAGTAGTTGAGTGGTGCTAAGTTGTTATAATCGGCATTAATTATAAGGTCGTACGTATAGTTTATAAACTGTTCGTGCCAGTTGGTTTTAGGTGTAAAATTAAATGAAACTTCTTTTAAACTAAAAAACTCAAATTCCGATTTTGGTAATATAATAGGTTCAAACTCCTTGCTATTAACAAAACCTATGGCTTTTATAACTTTACCTTGCTCTTTGTAATAGCTTACCAGTTTTTTTATTAACTCAATGTTGGCGGGCAATGTAGCATCAAACAATACTACCACTGTACGTACATTTTTTATACTAAATGTAGTAGGAGGTAAGTTGAATTTGGCTTGGCTTGCTATGTACTTATTTAAACTATAAGTAGCTAACCAATTGCGTAAGTTAAGTAGTGCTTGCATAGTAGCTATTCTATTTATTTGAATAATGAATCTACAAATTCTACTTTGTTAAACACTTGTAAATCGGTCATTTTTTCGCCTACACCTATATATTTTACTGGTATTTTAAATTGGTCAGATATACCTATTACCACTCCCCCTTTGGCAGTACCGTCTAGTTTGGTAAGTGCTAGTGCATTTACGGCAGTAGCAGCGGTAAACGCCTTACACTGTTCTATGGCATTTTGCCCTGTACTAGCATCTAACACTAGCAATATTTCGTGCGGAGCATCGGGTACTACTTTTTGCATTACTTTCTTTATTTTAGAAAGCTCGTTCATTAAATTTACCTTGTTATGCAAGCGTCCTGCGGTATCTATTATTACTACATCTACATTGTTAGCTACGGCACTACTTACAGTATCAAAGGCTACAGCAGCAGGGTCGGCATTCATGCCTTGGCTTACAATATCAACTCCTGCTCGGTTTGCCCATATAGTAAGTTGATCTACAGCAGCAGCTCTAAAAGTATCAGCCGCACCCAACATTACTTTTAATCCTTTTTGTTTTAATTGATAGGAAAGTTTGCCTATAGTAGTAGTTTTACCTACACCATTAACCCCTACTACCATTATTACATACGGTTTTTTGCCCTCAGGTATTTCTATGTCCGATAAATCTAAGCTATTATTTTCGGCTAGTAATGTGGCTATTTCTTCTTTAAGTAAACGGTAAAGTTGGTCGGTACCCACATATTTATCAAGGGCTACACGTGCTTGTATGCGTTTTATTATTTTTAGTGTGGTATCTACGCCTACATCGCTTGTTATAAGTACCTCTTCTAGGTTATCCAATACATCATCATCAATAGTTGATTTACCAATTACTGCTTTGGCTATTTTAGCAAACAAACTTTCTTTTGTTTTAGCCACTCCCTCGTCTAATGTTTCTTTTTTCTCTTTGGAAAAAAAGCTAAATATTCCCACTGTATTTTATTTTTTTTGATAAATTTAAAAACAACCTTTCTATTACATAATAATAAATGTAAGCAAATGTAATAGCATTAAACAATATAAATAAATAAACAATGAATTTTGGTGCTTCGGGTTTAATAATTAATGAAATATTACCACCAATTAAGCCGTGTGTAAGATATAAAGAGTAAGAAATAGTGCCAAAAAAATCGGCTATTCTGTTCTTGTAATTTAGTGTAAATATTCCTACAACTGTAAATACTACAAAAGGAATAACTTCTACTGATTTAAATACATACATAAACACAATACTTGCTACTATGCTTAACAAAAACTCTGTAAATGCTATATTTTTAGTAAAAAATAAAAAAGTTTGAAACCCTACCACAAAATAAATGTAGCATTGAAACACTGTTTGGTATTTATCGGGTATTACAAAACCAAGTGCAAGTATTGCTACAAATAAGCTGTATTTGATTAATTTACTACGCATAAGTAACGGATATATTAACCCAGTAAGTATATAAAATTGAAACTCTATGGCCAATGTCCAAAATATAACATTAATCCATTCTACGTTTACAAACGGAGCCATATAAGTAATGTTAAGTAGTATTTCTTTAATATTAAGTATGAATGTAATACCTGTAATGTAAGTATATACATAATACTTTATCATTATTATTAAAGCAATAATAATAATGTAAGGTGGTTCTATGCGAAGTGTACGCTTTACTAAAAATTGAGTAAAATTAGTAATCTTATAACCTTTATTATACAATGAATAGGGTATAATAAAACCCGAAATAACAAAAAATATAATAACTCCCAAATGCCCATAGTTAATAAAACGATGTAGCATATTAGGAATTTCGTTATGCCACACATATACTCTAAAATGATATAAACATACCAAAACAGCCGCTATACCACGTAACCAATTAAGGCTATAAATGGGTGTAGTTTTAGTTTGGATACTAGTCATTAATAGTGGTAAATAATTAATTTAATCATCTAAAGCATCGAGTAGTAGCAATGCTTCGTTAAGTTCGCCTAAGGTTTTATTTTCTTTTAATTGGCGCGCAAGTACTACTCCTAATTTATAGTTAATAATTGCCTCGTTTACATCGTTATTCTGTTCTAATAATTTACCTATTATGTAATAGGTTGGTAAGTAATTAGGTACGTTTATTTTAAGTTGTTGTAATTGTGCTATTGCTTTATCAATATCTCCCAAGGCTTGGTATTCTAATGCTAAAGCATAGTACGAAAACGTATCGGTACTATCTTCCTCAATATACTGCAATAAAATTTCTATACGTTTTAAACTCATTTATTTAATAAAATTATAATCCTAATTGTGCTGATAAGTCCAACATTTTTCTAATACCTAATTCGGCTTTTACACGTATAGTTTCGTCCATGTGTATTTCGGGTAATTCGTATAATAGTGTATTATATACTTTTTCCAAAGTATTTAGTTTCATGTGCGGGCAATCGTTACAAGCACAACCATTATTAGGAGGTGCCGGTATAAATGTTTTAGTAGGACTATCCTTCATCATTTGATGTAAAATTCCTGTTTCTGTAGCTACAATAAATGCGTTACAATCGCTTTTTTTAGCATAATTGAGTATTGCAGTAGTACTCCCTACAAAATGCGCTATATCCAATATATGGGCTTCGCACTCGGGGTGGGCTAATAATTGTGCATTGGGGTGCTGCTGCATTAGGTGCTGTATTTTTTCAATACTAAATATTTCGTGCACCATACACGCTCCGTCCCATAGTATCATATTAGTTCTGCCTGTAACCTTACGTACATAGGCCCCAAGATTTTTATCGGGTGCAAATATTATAGCTTGATTTTTAGGTAAACTATTTACTATTTGTACCGCATTGCTACTCGTACATACAATATCGGTTAATGCTTTAATATCAGCCGTACAGTTTATGTATGATATTACCAAATGATTAGGATGCTGTGCTTTAAAAGCTGCAAACTCCGCAGGTAGGCAACTTTCTGCCAAGGAGCAACCAGCGCGCATATCAGGCAATATTACTTTTTTATCAGGGCAAAGTATTTTAGCTGTTTCTGCCATAAAATGCACTCCTGCAAACAGTATTATATCCGCATTAGTTTTAGCGGCTGCTTGTGATAAACCTAAACTATCTCCTACAAAATCTGCAATATCTTGTATGTCTCCATCTTGATAATAATGAGCTAAAATAATGGCATTTTTTTCTTTTTTTAAACGCTTTATTTCCTCAAATAAGTTTAAGGTAGCACTTATTTTTACATCTACAAATCCTTTGGCTGCTATGTTGGGGTTCATTTGTCTTATATTATTAATAATAAATTAATTTAAATGATTTATTACATACTACTATTAGTGTGTTAGTACTGTTGGCAGAAATATTTTATTTTATTAAGGTTATTAATTGTTATTGTTTAACTAACAGTATTTATGATTTTATTATGTATCAAATGTATAGCTTTTACTCATATTATACTACTTTATTAACAACTGTTAGCACTTACTTATTAATACTAACATATAGCTAAATGTATATATGTATTTGGTTATACACTGTGTATAAGCTATGTTAATGAATAGTACAATTTGTACTTTGATGTTTCAATTATTTGTATAAGCATTATTGGTTTTCATATTTCCTAATTAAAAATACCACTAATTGTACTCATAAAAAATAGTTATACTTTTTTTAGTGTTAATAACTCCAACTATATTTTGTAGTGTTATCAATGGTTTTTAATATTTGAAAAAAGTATATTTGTGCATAATAACAACCAAAAGTTAATACTTAAGATTAGAATATATGGAAAGTAAGATAATACCCATTTCAGCCGACCACGCTGGCTACGAATTAAAGCAAGAAATAATAAAATATTTAAAGGACATTAATTACACCGTAAAAGACTATGGAACAAACTCCTTAGATAGTTGCGATTACCCCGATTATATACACCCATTAGCAAAAGCCATAAATAATGGAGAATATGCAAAAGGTATAATTATATGTGGTAGCGCCAATGGTGTAAGTATAACTGCCAATAAGTACGAAAATGTACGTAGCGCTATATGTTGGTTACCCCAAATAGCAGCGCTTGCACGCCAACATAACGATGCTAATGTATTAGCATTACCCTCTCGCTTTGTAAAAATATCAGATGCATTAATAATAGTAGATACGTTTTTAGCTACTGCGTTTGAGGGTGGACGCCACCAAATACGTGTAGATAAAATAAAACGTAAGTAAAAGCCATAATGACGACCCCCATAACCATAAGCGGATTTACTTACGTACGCAATGGTTTTACGTATGGTTATCCTTTTTTAAAATCAATGGAAAGTATATTGCCCATTTGCGATGAGTTAGTAGTAGCTGTAGGCAATAGCAACGACGGTACACGCGAAGCTATACAGGCATTGAGCGCAAAACATAATAATAAAATAAAAATAATAGATACCCTGTGGGACGAAACAGTACGTAAAGCAGGAAAAATATTTGCACAACAAGCAAACATAGCACTAGCCAACTGCACAGGCGATTGGCTGTTTCATATACAAGCCGACGAAGTAATACACGAAGATGATTTACCTACTATTAAACAATACATTATAAATAATAATACCAATATAAATGTAGATGGTTTATTGTTTAAGTTCTTAAATTTTCATGGTAATTATAATTATATAAGTGGCTCCCGTTATCAGCATTTTAATGAGATACGTATATTTAAAAAAGGATTAAACGTTTATTCATACCGCGATTCGCAAGGGTTTCGTAAATATCCATCGTTAGCCGAGTACAATAACGGCCACACAGGTACAAAGCTAAATGTGTTGGCGACTAGTATACCAGTATTCCATTATAGTTATGTACGTGCTCCCGAAAACATGAATAAAAAAGCCGCACATTTTGAAACTTTTTGGCATGATGATACTTACGTGAAACAAAAGTACGCTACTAAACAAGAATTTGATTATTATAACATAGATCGTGTAAAACCATACACTGGTAAGCACCCCGCATTAATGCACGAATTAATAGCTGCGGTAAATTGGGAATTTGATCCTGCTAAAATTCACAAAAAAATAAGCCTCAAAAACAAAGTATTGTATTGCATTGAAGATATAATACAATACCGTATTGGTGCGTATAAAAATTATAAAGTAGTGTAATAATAAACTACCCATATTCTAAAATATTATAATGAAACTACTCCTATTATTAGTTAATTTACTTATTACTACTCTGTTTTTTTCGTGTACTAAAATAAAAGTAAACAACTTTATACCCATTACTAACATTGACTCTAAGGTATTTTATACTGATATGGAACATGTAATAATGAACGGTATAGAAGCACCAACAACTAAGCAAGTAAAGGGAGGTAAATTTGAATTTAAGTTTGATGTTGAAAATAACTCGGGCGAAGAATTATATTATAAAATATATTTCCAGAACGAAGATTATAAGTTTATAGAAGATGAAGAGTTGAGTAATGAAAATTTTTATGGTTCGTGGGGCGATGATGATAATGTAGGATTTAAAAAAATACCCACAAACACAACTTCCATTACCGATTATTTTAAAATAGCAGGAAATCCTCGCAACGAGCATAAATACTACGGTGTAGCCATGAAAAACTACAACCTAAGCACCGAACAAATTACAAATACCATTAACAGTATAAAGGGAAACGAACCCTTTTATGCAAGTATTATTAAAAAAGCCGAAACAAAAAACCGAAGCGTAGAAGAGCAACTTACCCTAGACGCCATATTTTGTTTGTGCATGGATAGAGATATTGGTGCCGTTAATCATAAATGGAAACGTAACCCACGCATGGGAAAATACAGTACATTACTTGTGGTATGTACTAAAAAACAGTTGGATAATATACCCGATTATATTAAGGATATAAGCCAAACACACCACAATAAGTATGTAAACCCGTACCAGTATTTTTTATTCGGCGAGGGTAAAAACGTTGTTACTGCCCTAAACATTAATACTATTACACTAAAAAGTAAATTAGATTTATCGAAAGGAATATTTATAAATAATGCTAACCAACAAACCGAACCAAAGCTAGATTACTTAACCAATGATTGTAATAGCACCCAACAAAAATACGAAGAGGCGCACGTGGAGCAGTTTTTTCATTACGAAGATAAAGACTTTAAACTAAACACAATACCAGTAATTGCTGATGTTTTGGCTAATGAATATACGTTGGACGATTATCATAAAGCCGAAAAAATGTACAAAGAAGCAGCTATGGTAAAAGATTATATACGCAGTTCTAACTGTCCGTGTAAGACGGTAAGTTTAAACAAAACCGAAAATTATATACAGCTTTTGAACCCAGCAAGTACTGATATTAAAACTGCTAAAAAAGAAAACGTAGGTATTAAAACACGTGTAGGATATACCTACGGAAAATTTACAGCCAAAATAAAATTTCCACCGTTAATTAATAAAACAAATGTATGGACGGGTGTTACCAACGCGTTTTGGATGTTGTTTCAGGATACGCAAGAGTGGAATAACCGCCGAGAAAGTACTACAGGATACCTTAACAAAGGCGATGCTTATGTACCCAACACCCCACGTACCCCCAGTACGTACTACTCCGAAATAGATTTTGAAATAGTAAAAGCAACACAACATTGGCCATTAGACTATTATAAAGATAAAACAATGCAACCTGAAGACGCTCAGCACAACGAAAACATAATGGTGGGGTTAACCAATTGGGATTTGTGCAATAAAGACCCCAAAAATTATTTTCATGGGCTTGGCACTACTGAGCATAATAACAACAGTTACGAAGCCTTTAGATGGGAAGATTATTATAAAGCTTTAACTATTCGCCAGCCGTATAGTAACCGCGAAATGTTTAACCGCGATTATTATTATTATCAAATAGAATGGACGCCCACAGCTATTATATGGAGAGTTGGACCCGAAAAAAATAAACTAATAGAACTGGGTTATATGGATGCTGATGTTACCAGTATTCCTAATAATCAAATGTTGATGAATGTTACACAAGAGTATCATTTGTCAAAATGGTGGCCGCCAATACCCTTTAAACAGGAGTTTACTCCGTTTTTAAAAAATGATTTGGTAGGGAAAATTTATGAATTTGAAATAGAATAATTATATTAATTATGTTTCAAACAAAAAACAATAAATAATTACTTATCATGATATTTAGCAGTATAATTTTTTTAGTTTTTTTTCTACCCACAGTTTTTACAATTTATTATTTATCGCATAATAAGTTTAAAAACATAGTGTTACTAATTGCAAGTATGCTGTTTTATGCTTGGGGTGCGCCTAAGTTTATATTTGTACTATTGCCACTTACCGCAATAGATTTTTTAATAGTAAAAAAAATGTATGTACTTACACCAGGTCGCAAAAAACAGTGGTGGTTGGCAGCATCGGTGTCCTTAAATTTAGGTTTATTGATGTATTTTAAATACTGTAATTTTTTTATTGAAAATACTAATCTTATATTAACCAAGCTACACGTTACCAACGTACAATGGACTAAAATAGTGTTACCTATTGGTATTTCATTTTTTTGTTTTGAAACCCTTACCTATTCCATTGACGCATATCGTAAGGTAATAAAACCCTTGCAATACCTGCACGATTATTACTTGTATATTTTCTTTTTTCCAAAATTAATAGCGGGGCCTATTGTACGTTTTAATGTATTGGAACATCAAATTCCTGCACACAACCGCAACTCTAATTCGCAGTATATTATAGACGGTTTTTGGCGTTTTTGTTTAGGGCTTTCCAAAAAAGTATTTATTGCAAACACCATGGCACAGTTTGCTGATAGTTACTTCAATGCCGATTTAGCAGCCTTAAACTCCACCACTGCTTGGTTGGCTATATTGGCTTATACAATGCAAATTTATTTTGATTTTTCGGGTTATTCCGATATGGCATTGGGCTTGGCTAAAATGTTAGGATTCAATCTCCCCGAAAATTTTGAAAACCCTTACACCTCCAAAAACATAACAGAGTTTTGGCGCAGGTGGCACATTTCGCTAGGAGCATGGATGAAAGAGTATTTATACATACCCCTAGGAGGCAATAAGGTAAAGTACAAATGGCAAATGTATTTAAACCTATGGTTAGTGTTTTTAATATCGGGTTTTTGGCACGGGGCATCATGGAATTTTCTTATATGGGGAGCGTTTCATGGCACATTTTTAATTTTAGACAGGTTATTTTTAATTAAGATTACCCAAAAACTAGGCACATTTATAGCCACCATCTCTACCTTTGGTATAGTAGTAGTGGGTTGGGTTTTTTTTAGAATGAATACCTTTTACGAAGCCAAACAAGTTATAAAAAAACTCGTTGCGTTTGATTTTAAAGCAATAGAACTATACACCAACCGAGAGTTTTTTACGGTATTCATCATCGCACTTGTTTTTTCGTTTTTAACATCGTTTACTATAGGGCAAAAAATACAAAACGCAGTTTATTTTAATAAGCGTAGCGCTAATCAGTCGTTTCTACTTAGTGTTGTGGGTTGCATATTATTTATAGTATGTGTAGCACGCATTACCTCGTCCGATTTTAATCCATTTATTTATTTTAGATTTTAACGAATGACAAAAATACTTCATAACGTATCGCTTACATTAATTTTTGTTGTGCTACTATCGCCCATGCTTTTGTTTTTGTTTCCGCTTATAAAAGTAAAAAACCTACAAGGCGCTATAACCCTTATTACCGCCACTGATGCGGCACAAGGCGGTTGGTACGATGAAAGTTTTCAAAAAAACAAAGAAAAATATTTAAATCAAGAGTTCGGTTTTAGAAACACTTTGGTACGCCTCAACAACGAGCTATATTACCGCATATTTTGCATAGCAAAGGCAAAAGGTGTAATAATGGGTAAAGAAGGCTATTTGTTCGAAGAAACCTACATCAACGACTATTACGGTATTAACTTTATTGGACAAAAAAAAATAGACGAAAACGTTGCGCGCCTTACCAAAATAGACAGCGTATTTAAAACCCTAAACAAAACTTTACTTATAGTGTTTGCACCAGGCAAGGCATCGTTTTATCCAGAGTATATACCCGATAACTACAAGCGTGTGGGCAAAGAAACTAACTATAAAGGCTATAGAAAATCGGTTCAACAATCGGGCATAAATTTTATTGATTTTAACGAATACTTACTAGCAAATAAAGGAAAAACTAGCTACGAACAGTATCCCAAAACAGGTATACATTGGAGTGATTATGCTGCTATTATTGCCTTAGATTCTATTAACAAAAAATTAGCAAGCATACGCAATTATAAACCAGTACAAATTTATTGGACAGAAATAGTTGACAATAAAGACAGCGTAAGTACCGTAGATAGCGACATAGAAAACGGAATGAATTTGATTTTTAACATTAATAAGCCGCGTATGAGCTATCCCGTATTAAAATATGAAGAGCGTAACAAACAAAAACCAACGGTACTAAACATAGGCGATAGTTTTTATGCCAACGTGTTTGATAAAGATATACCCCAAAAACTATTTACTAATGCAGGCTTTGCATTTTTTAGTCAAATAAAATCGCCGTTTTTACAAGGCACACAAGACGTTGGTAACATTAATTTAAAAGAATTTATTGATAAGCACGATGTAATTATACTTATGTGCACCGAAGGTACTATAGTTAATTTTCCGTTTGAATATGATAAAAAGCTAGCACGTATTTATTGCGCTTCCGAATTAGATAATGAAGCCTATGCACAAAAAATAGAAAGCGTAAAAGCACAAATAAAAGCTACCCCAGAATGGTTAAAAAAGGTAACTAAAAAAGCTGTCGCTAAAAATATTTCGGTAGAGGCAATGATAGCCGAAGATGCAGAATATTCGGTTAATAATCCGTAAAAAATTGTAACTATTAGGTTCAAAAGTTCAAAAACAAATTGAAAATGCGTAAGCCAAAACCGTAAGTATTTTATATATATGAATAGATGAATTAGCAAAAGGTAAGTGGTAGCAAAAGATATTTACAGAAGAGCTTAAAAATATAGTTAAGGCATTGCTAAATATTTACTTTTGTTGTAAACCATAAAAAGATTAATAACCAACACATGTATTTGTCAAAACTAAGTATTCTGCAATTTAAAAATCATGCGGAACAAAATTTTGAACTACACCCCAAGCTCAACATTATTACGGGTTTGAATGGGAGTGGTAAAACAAATATATTAGATGCTATTTATTATTTATCGTTTTGCAAAAGTTATTTTAATACTGCCGATGCCTTAAACATAAAACGCGATAACGATTTTTTTGTGCTACAAGGCAATTACCACATAGGCGAAGGCGTTGAAAACGTGCTATGCTCATTAAAACGTAATCAGAAAAAAACAATAAAACGTAATCAAAAAGAGTATGAACGTTTAACCGAGCATATAGGGCTGTTTCCTTTGGTAATGGTGTCTCCCAACGATATTGTATTATTGTACGAGGGTAGTGAAGAGCGCCGCAAATTTATTGACAGCATATTATCTCAGTACGATAAAAACTATTTGCACAACTTATTACAGTATAACAAAACCTTGCAACAACGCAACGCATTACTAAAGTTTTTTATTGAAAACAATAGGTTTGATGCCATAAGTTTAGAGGTGTGGACAGAAACTCTTATTAAGTGTGGTAACTACATATATACTGCTCGTGTACAGTTTATGAATGTGTTTCAGGATTTGGTATTAGGCACTTACAGCCAAATTGCTAATCAAAATGATAATGTAACTATATACTACGAATCGCAATTAGCAACTTATACGTATGCGCAAGGCATGGCAAATTCGCTACAGCGCGACCGTAGCACCGGACTTACTACCTTTGGCATACACAAGGACGATTTAATTTTTAAGATAGACGAGCAACCACTCAAAAAAATGGCCTCGCAAGGGCAACAAAAAACATTTTTACTTGCCTTACGTTTAGCCCAATACTCTTTATTACGTAAGCATTGCGGGCGACCGCCTTTATTATTATTAGATGATATTTATGATAAGTTAGATACACTAAGGGTTGCTAATTTGTTGCAACATGTATTGGGCGATGCCTTCGGACAAGTGTTTATAACACACACCAACAACAGTATGCTTATTACCACATTGCAACAACAAGCTATAGAATACAACCACATTACACTTTAGATTTTTATAATTAGTAAACCACATAAAACCAACAAAAATGGGAGTTACAGTACACTTTGAAGGTACACTAAAATCAACAACCGATTTTAATGAAGTTATAAATAAAGCCACCGTATTTGCTACGGATAACAATTTTGAATTTGAAATATTTGAGTTTGAAAACAAAAAACTATACCGTGTAAAAGACGATGCAGATTGGGATTATGAGGGCGCAACAAAAGGAATTAAAATAAAAATAGATAGTGCCGCAGAGCCACTTATACTTGAGTTTGACTCCAATTTGCATTTGCAAGAATATTGTAAAACGCAGTATGCGTCTATTAAAGTGCACATGAAACTAATTGCGTTTTTACGTACCATAAAACTACATTTTGTAATGTTGGAGGTGCTTGACGAGGGCGAATACTGGGAACTTAACGATGTGCCCACACTACAAAAGAACATAACTGATGCGTTTAAAGTGGTAGAAAAAGCCAAAAAAGAAAACCCTAATTTAAATGGTCCTTATGTAACAGATGATGACAGAATAGTGGATTTAATGTAATATTAAAATAAAATTGTGTGAATAACAGTAATAAAATTTGGTATAATAAAATTTATCGCTATTATTGCATGATTAAAAAATCAATCAATGAAGTTTAACTCATTTAAAACCCTTAAACACATGAACAAAAAACTATCCTTATCAGCAAGTGTATTAGCATCTGCAAGTTTATTATTTTACACAGGATGTAAAAAATTAGAAAAAGAAGTTTTACAACCAACCCCAAGCCCAGTACAAAGTACAATCAAAACAAGCAACGAACACGGTAGTGTCGAGCTTTCGGCAAATACTCGTATTGTATCTAACGAACTTAACAAAACATTAGTAGCCATTGATGATGCTTCATTAACATTTAATGGCGAAAGCGAGTTTTTAAACAACATTAAACCTGGTAATATATTAGTAGCATCTATAAGTGATGTTGCAGTGGATGGTTATTTAAGAACCGTTATTAAAATAGAAAAAACTGCCAATACTTATGTAGTATACACTTCGCAAGCATCGTTAGAAAACGTAATAGTAAACGGTAATATTCATGTTGAACAACCCTTAACTTTTTACTCTGACGAAAACCAAAAATTATCATCTGTTGGTACATCTACATCAAAAACAATAGCTTTAAACAAAGTATTGTATGATAGAGATGGTAACTTAGCTACTATGTACGACCAATTAAGTACATCTGGAAGTTTGGTATTAAGCGCAACTTTGTTTTTAGATGTAACATTTAGTGGAAGCACACTAACTTACTTTAAAGCAAACACACAATTTTCAGCCAACCACACACAATCTATTACAGGAGGTGGCGCATTTACAGTACCAGCAGCTACTAAGAAACTACTAGCATCAAAATTGCCCGCGGTAAGTTTTACAGTAGGTATATTGCCTGTTACGGTTCGTCCTAACATTGAAGTGTTTTTAGATTATGAAGGCACAATAAATGCAAGCGCAACATTTGGTTATAATGGAACGGTAAATGTTACGCCCGAAATTAAATTCCAAAATAACAAATGGACTTATGGTGCATTAAGAAGCATTACAGTTGCAGGTAATAAACCTACCATAAACTTAGACGCATCATTAAGTGCAACACTTAGACCAAGATTAAACGCATTACTTTATGGTTGCACTTGCGCATCTACTTATTTGCAAGCTGAAACTTATGTAAGCTTACAAGCTAGCGCCTTCCCAGTATCTAAATCATTAAAAGCAGGAATTAGAGGTGGTGCAGGAGCTAATATGTTTGGCTACTCTCCAGCAAATAACTCATTGTTTAATTACTTTGTAGTATTATAAATTTTACTAACTAATATTTAAAGAGCCACCTTACTTTAGTAAGGTGGTTTTTTTATAAATTAGAAACACATCATTGCAAACGGTACTAATTATTAAATCCCACAATATACAATTACTCCAGTTGGCTTGCGCCACGTTAGTGCATTCATACTAATATATTGGTAAAGATTTAGCTTCATTTAACCGTTATTAAAAGGTTAATAATTTAAGTAGATCATAGATAAAAGTTTCTCAACCTCTATTTATGCAATATCAAGTTTACCTCGCTTATTTAGAACAATTATAAATTAAAAATCTTTGTCATTTTTTTGTCATTAACTTGTTAATAAACCAACCATTCCTTTATTTTTGTACTGGAAAAAATGACTATTCAACAGTCTTACAAAATCAGTAATTAAAGCTATTATGAGCAAATTTTTATTAGTATTAACCACAGTATTTTTAAGTTTAACAGCCTTCGCGCAAGACGGAGAAAAATTATTTAATGCCAATTGTAAGTCGTGCCACGCTCCTACAGATAAGCGTGTGGTAGGTCCGGGATTAGCAGGAGTGGAGGGACGTTGGAAAGACAGAGCCCTGCTTTATAAATGGATTAAGAACAATAAAGAAGTATTAGCCTCAGGAGATTCCTATGCCAACGAATTGTATAACACGTACAATAAGTCGGTAATGACCATTTTTCCAGCACTTACTGACAAAGATATTGACGGAATACTTAAATATGTAGCAGAATACAAAGCACCTCCAGACGCTACTCCTGTAGCTACAGAAGCAGTAGGTGCTGGTAATACAGATAGTACCTTCTCTACTTACACATTGGTAGGTTTGGGATTATTGTTTTTAATGTTAATGTTTGTATTAATAAATGTACGCAAAACATTAGCAAAAGTAGATGCCACACAAACTGGAGAAACATTACCCACTGAATTTGAAGGTACTCTTGGACAAAAAGTAAGTAATTGGATTTCTCATAACAAAAAAGTAGTAGCGGTAGGTTCGCTAGTAATTATTGGGTATTTGTCAGTTTTAGGTTGGAATACTTTATCGGGTATAGGTATTTACGAAGGTTACCAACCCGATCAACCTATTAAATTCTCACACAAATTGCACGCAGGTAAAAATGCAGTAAGCTGTATCTACTGCCACGGAAGTGCAGAGCGTGGTAAAGCAGCTGGTGTACCATCAGCCAATGTGTGTATGAATTGTCACAAATACATACAAGAAGGTCCTGTATATGGAAAAGTGGAAATTGCCAAAATATACGCAGCTTTAGATTATAACCCAGACAAACAAACTTATGGTAACAACCCCAAGCCTATCAAATGGATAAAGGTGCACAACCTACCCGACCACGTTTATTTTAACCACGCTCAACACGTTGTGGTAGGTAAAGTAGAGTGCCAAAAATGCCATGGTCCTGTACAAGAAATGGACACCATACGCCAATATTCACAATTAACAATGGGCTGGTGTATCAATTGCCACCGCGAAACAAAAGTTTCAATGGAAGGTAATGGTTATTATAAAGAATTACACGATAAATTAGCTGTAAAGTACAAAGGTCAAAACCTTACTGTTTCCAAAATTGGAGGTTTAGAATGTTCTAAATGCCACTACTAGTTAGTAGCACGTTTACAAAAATCTAACATAAGAATTTTACATAATTAATTAAACACAATAGTTGTCCCAACATATATTATGAGTAATAACAAAAAATACTGGAAAAGCATTGAGGATTTACAAGATAATCCTGAGTTTATAAAAAAGCAAATGAACGAATTTGCCGAACCAATTCCTTTTGAAGCATTAACCAATGCTGATGCTAAGGGAGATGATACTTCGGGAACTAATCGCCGCGATTTTTTAAAGTACATGGGCTTTAGCGTTACTGCCGCATCTCTTGCTGCTTGCGAAACTCCTGTACGCAATGTTATTCCTTACGTTAATAAGCCAGAGGAAGTTACACCAGGGGTTGCATCTTATTACGCATCATCATATTATGATGGTAACGAATTTGCTTCTATTTTGGTTAAAACGCGCGAGGGCCGTCCTATTAAATTTGAATACAACGAAAAAGGTTTGGTAAAAGGTATATCGTCTCGTGTACAAGCTTCAGTGCTTACTTTATACGATTCGGCTCGTTTACGTTTTGCAACCAAAAACAACAGCGAAATAGCTTGGGACAAAGCAGATGCTGAGGTTGCAGCCAAATTGGCAAAAGCAACTAATATACGCATTGTTACCAACACAATTATTTCTCCCTCTACCAAAGCGGTAGTGGCAGATTTTGCTGCAAAATACCCATCAACAAAACACATCACTAACGATGCTATTTCGTACAACGCAATAGTTAAAGCAAACGAATTTTGTTTTGGTAAAGCAGTAATACCTACTTACAAATTTGATAAAGCAAACGTAGTAGTTTCAGTAGGAGCCGACTTTTTGGGTACTTGGTTAGATGTTCCTAACTATGCAGGTGCTTATGTTAAAAACCGTAAGCCAACCAAAGAAAATCCTACTATGTCTAAGTTAGTCTCTTTTGAAGCTATTATGTCATTAACAGGTGCCAACGCCGATTACCGATTCCAAACAAAACCATCGCAATATGGTGCTGTACTGGTTACATTATATAACGAAATTGCAAAACTACAAGGCACACCAGCATTAACTGCTATTGCAACCGAATATACTAAAGAAATAGCTGCTTTAGCTAAAGAATTAGTTGCAGCCAAAGGAAAATCGTTAGTGGTATGTGGCGCTAATGATGTTAACTTACAAAAAATAGTAAACGGAATAAACGTAAGCCTTAATAATGTGGGTGTTACTGTTGATGTAGACAACCACTCTAATTTATTTCAGGGAGATGATGCTGCTCTTGAGGCATTAATAGCCGAAATGGCAAGCGGAAAAGTAGATGCAATAATCATTAACGGAGCAAACCCAGCATATACCAACAAAGCATTTGCTGCTGCATTACCTAAAGTAGGTTTGCGTATTGCTACCGCTGATCGTGCCGACGAAACAGCATCTTTATGCGAGTACATATTACCCGATAGTAATTTTTTAGAATCGTGGAATGATTTTAATCCTTCTGTAGGAGTTTATACATTGCAACAGCCTACCATTCAACCATTAGGTAAAACGCGTCAGTTTCAAGATACATTATTGAAATTAGCAGGTTCAACCAAAAACTATTACTCAATTATTCAATCTACTTGGGAAACTACTTTTGGTGCAAAAGGAGAATTGGACTTTACAGCATTTTGGAACAAAGCATTACACGATGGCGTGGTAATGCTAACACCAACAGCTGGTGTAAGCACATCATCGTGCGGTGCTAACTGCGGTGTAGGATTAAGTGAGGCTGCTACTAAAATAGCAGGCTACAAAGGTGGTGCTTGGGAATTAGTAATGTACCAAAAAAACTTAGGCACAGGTACACTATCAAACAACCCTTGGTTACAAGAGTTACCCGACCCTATATCAAAAGTATGCTGGGACAACTATATAACAATGAGCCCAGTACAAATGAAAGAAATGGGCTTAACCACATTATTAGAGCAAGAATCTAAAATGTCGGTTATTGAAATTTCGGTAAACGGAGTTGCAATGAAAGTTCCAGTATTTCCATCGCCCGGACAAAAAACCAACACCATTGGTTTAGCCTTAGGTTATGGCCGTACATTGGCAGGTAAAGTAGGTAACAATGTAGGTGTAAATGCCTATCCTGCTGTTAAATTTGAAAACGGAAATTATTCGTACTTAAATATAAATACTACTGTTGGCACTAAAGAAATAGATAAAGCCATAGTAGCTACTACACAAACTCACCAAACGTTAATGGGTCGTCATATTATACATGAGGCATCGTTAGCAGAGTTTAAAAATGACCCTAAAGCAGGCAACGACAGAGATTTGTTTGTGTTGAAGGACGGTAAAACAGTTGAACACAAAACAGCACAAGAAATGGACTTGTGGGCCACGCCAAGTTTACCTGGTAACGAGCGACCTAACCATTTTTGGAACATGAGTATTGACTTAAACACGTGTTTAGGTTGTGGAGATTGTGTTACGGCATGTAACGTAGAAAATAATATAGCAGTAGTAGGTAAAGACGAAATACGCCGTGGTCGTGAGATGCATTGGTTGCGTATAGATCGTTATTACTCATCAGATTCGAGCCAAGAAACTGGCAAAGCAGGTATGATAGGTAATTACTTGGACATGGAAATAGCTTCGGCAAATCCATCAGTAGTGTTTCAACCTGTAATGTGCCAACATTGTAACCACGCACCTTGCGAAAATGTTTGCCCTGTATTGGCTACTACACATAGCTCTGAAGGATTAAACCAAATGACGTATAACCGTTGCATTGGTACACGTTACTGCGCTAACAACTGCCCTTACAAAGTGCGTCGTTTTAACTGGTTTCGCTATACCGAAAACGAGAAGTTTGACTATACAATGCTTGGAGAAGTAGAACGTATGGTGTTAAATCCAGACGTAACAGTGCGTACACGTGGAGTTATAGAAAAATGCTCAATGTGTGTACAACGTATTCAGGAAGGTAAATTAAAAGCAAAGACAGAAAGTCGCCGCCCTATTGATGGCGAAATTAAAACAGCATGCCAACAAGCATGCTCTACAGGTGCAATTATATTTGGTGATAATAACGATGTTACAAGTCAAGTTACTAAAGCTAAAGCAGATGATAGAATGTACCATTTGTTAGAGGAATTAAACGTACAGCCATCAGTATTCTATCAAACAAAAATACGCAACAACGAAGGAACTAAGTTTTTTGCAGAAGCGGAACATGAAGCAGAACACGAGGCTCACGCCGAAGGACATGCTACCGAAGCACATGCTACAACCGAACACCATAATTAATTAAAGAATATTTTTAACTATTAAATAATAAATCAATGTCGCATTACGAATCGCCTTTACGCAAGCCCCTCATCTTACAAGATAAGACCTTGCATGACATTACCGAAGACATTTGCCGCCCAATAGAGCAAAAACCCACAAAACTATGGTATGCTGCGTTTACTGTTGCATCTATATGTTTGGTATGGTGGGTAGTATGTGTTAGTTATACTTTGGGTACTGGCCTAGGTACTTGGGGAACCAACAAAACTATTGGTTGGGCTTGGGATATTACCAACTTTGTATGGTGGGTGGGTATTGGCCATGCTGGTACATTAATCTCTGCGGTATTACTACTTTTTCGTCAAAAATGGCGTTTATCAATCAACCGATCGGCAGAGGCTATGACTATATTTGCTGTAATATGCGCTGCTAGTTTTATTGTATCGCACATGGGTCGTCCGTGGTTGGCATATTGGCCATTACCATTGCCTAATCAATTTGGGTCGTTATGGGTAAACTTCAATTCGGCGTTAGTTTGGGACGTGTTCGCAATTTCTACTTACTTTTCAGTATCGTTAGTGTTTTGGTATACAGGTCTTATTCCTGATTTTGCTGTATTACGCGACCGTGCAATAGCTAAAAACTTAGCACCTTGGCGCAAGTCGTTTTATAGCATCGTTTCATTTGGTTGGATGGGCACTGCTAAAAACTGGCAACGTTTTGAGGAAGTTTCTTTAGTATTAGCAGGTTTATCAACTCCCTTGGTACTTTCGGTACACACTATTGTATCTATGGATTTTGCTACCTCTATTATACCAGGTTGGCATACCACTATATTTCCTCCGTATTTTGTGGCGGGAGCTATATTCTCGGGGTTTGCAATGGTTCAAACGTTGTTAATCATCACACGTAAAATATTAAATTTAGAGGCATACATCACTATTTACCACATAGATATGATGAATCGTGTAATTATGATTACAGGTTCAATAGTAGGTTGCGCTTATATTACAGAGTTTTTTATAGCTTGGTACAGTGGTGTAGAATACGAGTCGTACTGTTTCGTAAACCGTGCTACAGGAGCTTACTGGTGGGCATACTGGAGTATGATGACATGTAACGTGTTTTCGCCACAAATATTTTGGAGCAAAAAAGCACGAACATCAGTTGCATTAACGTTTGTAGTTTCAATATTTGTAAACATAGGTATGTGGTTTGAGCGTTACGTAATTATCGTATCATCACTACACCGCGACTTTTTACCATCGAGCTGGAGTATGCACCACCCAACGTTTACTGAGGTAGGTATATTTATTGGTTCGTTAGGATTGTTTTTTGTATTGTTTTTATTGTTTGCTAAATTCTTCCCAGTAATAGCAATGAGCGAGTTAAAAACGATTGTAAAATCGTCGAGTACGCAAGCCAAAAAATACCAAAAAGAAAACGTAGAGTTAGTTACAAGTCATTAATATGTACACATATAAAATTACACTACAATGAGCAAATACATTTATGCAATATTTAATGACGACGATGCAGTAATGCACAGCATTAAACCATTGCGCAACAAAGGAATAAAAATTAAAGACGTAATATCGCCGTTTCCAATACACGGTTTAGACCATGAATTGGGTTTAAATCCATCTCGTATATCTATATGTGCATTTATATATGGTTGCATTGGTTTATGTTTGGTATCATTACTTATATGGTACACCATGATACACGATTGGCCTATGGAAATAGGAGGGAAGCCCAACTTTGCATATTGGAAAAACTTACCTGCATTTATACCCGTAACCTTTGAGGGTACAGTATTGTGTACCGCACACGGTATGGTTATAACATTTTACTTACGTAGTAAATTATTGCCTGGTGTAACTGCTCCGCACATACACGATCGCATTACTGATGATCATTTTGCGATGAAGGTTTTGATAAAAGACCCGTCAAAAGAACAAGAAATAATGAACGAATTGCGTGCTCACGGTGCAGTTGAGTTTGTAGCCTAATTTTTTTAAATAAGACATAGATATATACAATGAAAATAAATAAATCATATAGCTTATTAGTTACAGGTGCAACGCTTGCTGTATTGGCAATGAGTTCGTGTAACCGCAATCCGTTAAGCCCTGGTGTAGAGTACATGCCCGATATGTACCGTGGACCCGCTTTGGAAACCTATTCTCAAACTAAATTAAACGGCAAGATGATTCCCACGGCATTTATGCCAGTAACAGGAAGTATTGCACGTGGTTTTGAACCTTACCAATTTGCTAACACACCCGAAGGATACGAAGCTGCTGGTGCAAGCTTAAAGAATCCATTAACAGACGTTTCAAATGCAGAAACTGAAGGCAAAGAATTATTTATTAAATATTGTATACACTGCCATGGCGAAAAAGGCGACGGTGTAGGTTCTATAAAAGTAAAAGGAGAGGCGTTTCCTGTACCATCTTACTACGATGACGTACACAAACTTTTGCCTGATGGCAAAATGTTTCACACTTTACACTTTGGAAAAGGTTTAATGGGACAACACGCATCGCAATTAAGTAAAACGGAACGTTGGAAATTAGTAGCGTACGTAAACAAGTTGCAACGCGAAGGTTTAGGAGAAACGGGCACAACTAAAGATACTACTAAAATAGTGGTAGCAATAATGCCTAAAGCTAAATAATTATACACAACCAATTTATTAATATAGTACTATGAATTTTACATTTACACAACGACACAAGTTAGTAGCTGCCGTACTTATGGCAATAGGTATTTTAGGCATTGTACTTGGTGCAATAAACGCTCCCGAAGGAGATATGACACGCACTTGGGCAAGTTTGCTTTTAGGCAATTTTTTCTTTATGGTTATAGCATTAGCTGGTTTGGCTTTTGTGTGTATACAGTATGTAGCTGAGGTAGGTTGGAGTGCTATTATTAAGCGTATTCCATTAGCAATGAGTACGTATATACCTGTTGCGGGCATATTTATGGTGGTAATATTTTTGTTAGGACACAAAGAAATTTATCCTTGGACTATGGAGGTGTTAGACCATCATTTGGCCAAAAAAGCATCATTCCTAAACGTGCCATTTTTCTTAATACGTATGGTAATTTATTTTGCAATATGGATAGCGTTTGCTGTTGTAATACGTAAAAACGCATTAAAAGAAGATGAAATAGGAGGAACATCAATGTATATGAAAAATCGCAAATTATCGGCTGCGTTTTTGGTATTGTACTTAATTAGTTCATCTATGATGGCATGGGACTTTATAATGAGTATAGATCCTTACTGGTTTTCTACCTTATTTGGTTGGTATGTATTTGCATCGGGTTGGGTTTCGGGTTTATCAATGATTGGTTTAATAGTAGTATATTTAAAACGTCAAGGATTGTTGCCAGGTTTAAAAGAAAGCCATGTACACGATATAGGTAAATTTATGTTTGGCTTCTCCGTATTCTGGACTTACTTATGGTTTGCGCAATTTATGTTGTATTGGTTTGGTAACTTGCCCGAAGAAATTGGCTACTTTATACCACGTTTAACAGTATACCGTCCATTGTTTTTATTAAACTTTGCAATCAATTTTATTACCCCATTTTTAGTGTTAATGACACGCGATGCCAAACGTAAACTAAGTGTAATGGCAACAGCAGCCATAATTATATTGGTAGGGCACTGGTTAGATGTTTATTTAATGATAATGCCAGGAACGGTAGGTAGCAATTATAGTTTTGGTTGGAGCGAAATAGGAGCAACAGCATTTTTTGGTGGATTATTTATGTTTATAGTAATGAAAAGCCTTGCAAGTGTACCTCTTATTGCCAAAAACCACCCAATGCTAAAAGAAGCTTTAAACCACAACATATAATAAATTTAATAATTAACTAATTATAAAAAATAAAAAGTCATGGTAAAATTAATTATAGTAGTACTTGCTCTAGCATTTTATGCTATGTGGCAATTGATGAATGTGTATAACCTTTCACGTAAAATGAAAGGCACGTTGTCAGAAAACTCAACAGTAAAGGATAATGAACTACAAGGTAAATTATTTGTAGTATATTTTGCTGCATTTTTCGCATTTGTAGCTTGGCAACTAATAGAATACGGTCCTCGTTTGTTGCCAGAGTCTGCATCAGAGCATGGAAAGATTACCGACTGGTTAATGAATTTAAATTTAATAATAATAGCTATTCCCTTTGTAATCACTCACCTTTTTCTAGCCTTTTTCACATGGAAATATTCAGGTAAGAATGGTCAAAAAGCAGTGTTTTATTCGCACAATAATAAATTGGAAATGATTTGGACAATTGTTCCAGCTATTGTATTAACTGTAATTATTGCGTATGGTATTAAAAGTTGGAATACAATAACTGCGTTACCAACTGAAGGCATGCAAGAAATAGAGTTATATGCACAACAGTTTAATTGGACAGCTCGCTATGCTGGTGCTGATAATAAGTTAGGGCCAAATAATTATTTGAAAATAGAGGGCGCTAATGAACTTGGAATATTAATGGACAGCACTACAAGCCAAGATGATAAAATAGTAAAAGGAGAAATGCATATACCAGTAGGTGTGCCAGTAAATTTTAAAATGCGATCAAGAGATGTAATACATTCAGCTTATATGCCTCATTTTCGTTCGCAAATGAACTGTGTACCAGGCATGAGCACACAAATGCACTTTACGCCCACCATTACCACTGCACAAATGCAAGCTAAGTTAAAAAATCCTAAATTTAAGTACGTATTGTTATGTGCTAAAATATGCGGGTCGTCTCACTGGAATATGCAAATGGACATAGTAGTAGATACCCCTACTGATTATAAAAAATGGTTGGCAGAGCAAAAAACATTAGCCGAAACACTATTGGCACCAGCTCCTGCAGATTCGGCAGTGGTGGTAGCAGCAAAATAATTCGAATAAATAAAACAATTTACAAACTTAATACAAAGCAAAATGAGCAATTTTAATGAAATTCCAAAAGAAACATCAGCTCTAGGTAATGTAAAAAATGATCCAGAACATAAGTTATACGATGATGAATCGCATACTTATTTAAATGATCACGACGACCATGACGAGCAACATTGGATTGAGAAGTACGTATTTAGTACTGATCATAAAATGATATCTAAGCAGTATTTGCTTACTGCAATAGTGATGGGTGTAATAGCAATGACTATGTCTACATTTTTTCGTTTACAATTGGCTTGGCCAGGAAAAGCGTTTCCTATACTGGAAGTGTTTTTGGGTAAATGGGCGCCAGGAGGTGTATTAGACCCAAACATGTATTTGGCATTAGTTACCATACATGGTACTATAATGGTGTTCTTTGTACTTACGGGTGGATTGAGCGGAACGTTTAGTAACTTACTTATTCCTCTTCAAATTGGGGCACGTGATATGGCTTCAGGGTTTTTGAATATGTTGTCGTATTGGTTCTTCTTTATTTCATCAGCCATAATGGTAGCTTCGTTTTTTATTGAAACTGGTCCAGCATCAGGCGGTTGGACAGTTTACCCTCCTCTATCGGCATTGCCACAAGCTATGCCAGGTTCGGGCTTAGGTATGACGCTTTGGTTAGTTTCAATGACTTTCTTTGTAATATCATCTTTATTAGGAGGCCTAAATTATATAGTAACCGTTATTAACTTACGTACAGTAGGTATGAAAATGACACGCTTACCTCTTACCATTTGGGCGTTTTTTGTTACTGCTATATTAGGTGTGTTATCGTTTCCTGTATTATTATCGGCAGTAGTGTTATTAATAATGGATAGAGGTTTTGGAACATCATTTTATCTGTCAGATATATTTATAGGCGGGCAAGCCTTAGAACAATCGGGGGGGTCGCCAATATTATACGAACACTTATTTTGGTTTTTAGGGCACCCTGAGGTATATATAGTATTGTTGCCTGCGTTGGGCATAACTTCGGAAATAGTAGCAACCAACTCACGCAAGCCAATATTCGGTTACCGTGCCATGATTGGTTCTATAATAGCTATTGCGTTTCTATCGTTCATAGTATGGGGGCACCACATGTTTATAACAGGTATGAGTCCGTTTTTAGGATCGGTGTTTGTATTTACTACGTTGTTAATTGCTATACCATCAGCTGTAAAAGTATTTAATTATATAAGTACACTTTGGAAAAGTAATATACAATACACTCCAGCTATGCTCTTTGCGGTAGGATTAGTTTCTACGTTTATTACAGGAGGATTAACAGGTATTATATTGGCCGATTCGGCGTTGGATATAAACGTACATGATACCTATTTTGTGGTAGCTCACTTCCACATTGTAATGGGCGCGTCTGCAATATTTGGTTTGTTCGCTGGAGTTTACCATTGGTTTCCTAAAATGTTTGGCCGTATGATGAATAAGACATTAGGTTATGTACACTTTTGGGCAACGATGATTGCGGTTTATGGGGTGTTTTTTCCAATGCACTTTTTAGGTTTAGCTGGAGTACCAAGACGCTATTATAGTATAGAGGCATTTGAGATGTTCAACAATTTAGTAGACATAAATGTATTAATTACTTGTTTTGCAATATTTGGAGCATTGGCGCAGTTCGTATTTTTGTTTAATTATTTTTATTCTATGTACAAAGGACCTGTGGCCAGTGCAAACCCATGGAAATCTAACACATTAGAATGGACTACACCTGTAGAACACATACACGGTAACTGGCACGGTGCTTTACCGGTAGTGCACCGTTGGGCTTACGACTATAGTCGCCCCGATTTAGAAAACGATTTTATGCCACAAACAAGCCCCTTGTTACCACATGAGGCTGAAGCAGCGCACTAAAATTAGAAAAAATGATAACGTACAAAAACTCCGTAATACAGTGTGTTACGGAGTTTTTTTATTATGTTTGGAATGTATTAATAGTAAACAATATGGGCGCACTAAAACTTGACAGCGAAAATTATTTTTATTGCACCAATCCGTGCGGTACAAGTTACGATGCCGTAGTAGGTAGTAGTGGCACTACGACTAACCCAAGTACGATGCCATGGGATAGTAGCAAACAAGCTACGATGTGGTGGGCAACTTTAGTAAGTGGTAATAAACGTACTACGACTAACCCAAGTACGATGCCATGGGCAAGTAGCAAACAAACTACGATGTGGTGGGCAAGTTTAGTACCACTTGCTAACAGATACTTAAATGGGAGTAAATTCTACACTTTTATTATTAATAATTCTACCTTTATTGGGCTTGGTAATAAGTACCTTAAGGCCAGTATCACAACTAGTACTGAAGCCAGCAACCATCTAGGCAATGTGCTAACGCTGTTTACTGATAAAAAAATACCA
>JACMRI010000132.1 GCA_014376525.1 Bacteroidia bacterium
TGATAGTAAAATGGTTTTTCGCCAAATCTATCGCGTGCACAAAATAAAGATTGCTCTTGCTTGTCCCATATTGCGAAAGCAAACATACCCTCAAGGTCATGCAAACACGCTTCTTTTTTAAAATCGTACAATGCCATAAGTACTTCAGTGTCGGACTGGGTACGAAAGCTGTAGCCTTTGTGCAAGAGTTGTTGCTTTAGTTCTATGTAGTTGTATATTTCGCCATTAAACACTATGGTGTAGCGGTTTTGCAGGTAGTGCATAGGTTGATCGGCAGTACTTGCTAAATCTATTATTGATAGCCTACGATGTCCTAAACCTACCTTTCCAGTTTCGTCTATCCATTGTCCTTCGCCATCGGGTCCGCGGTGGGCTATGGCATCAGTCATTAGTTTTAACTTAACTATGCTTAAGTTGTTGGGGTTTAATGTAATTATTCCTGCTATTCCGCACATAATTATGATGTAATGGATTTAATTATTTTGGCTGGACAGCCCGCAATAACTACATTGCAAGGAAACGATTTGGTAACAACACTGTTAGCACCTACGGTAACATTATTACCCAAAATAACACCAGGCATTATAGAGACCGAATTACCTAACCAACAATTATTACCAATAACTACAGGCTTTGCAATGTATTTATCTCTATTTATAAAATCGTGATTGATGGTTTGAATACATACATTATGGGCAAAAATAGTATCCTCTCCTACTGTTAATTTAGCTCCCGAAGCCATAATATAAGCACCTCCCGAAACGGCAATACTTATTTTAAATGTTTCGCTAACATCCATATTTTCGATACCAATTACAGTAGAGGTATAATGGCAAGAAAAAGGTAGCGCATTGTTAATTTTAAATACACGCTGAACAATCCAATTTAAAAACAACAAACCCAACGGAATGTTTTTATAATAGGGTCTGCCTACTATGTTATGAAAATATAAAGTACCTAAACCCATTTTTTATGTAATATTGACTTGATTTTGGTTGTAATAGAACTATCTATTATTGAAAATTTAAAAATAATGAAAAAATGAATAGCCAAATAGGTTATTATTGTGCCCAAAATTTGAATAGCGTTTGGGAAATTTAATTTAAAAAAAAACAAATACACGAGCCAAATTAATGCTACGTTGGCAATGAGTGTAAGAACAACTTTATAAAAGTTAAAAAAATATACAATATTGGTGGTAAGTATCGAGGTAACTTTGTGTAACTGTGCTATGGCTATAAATAAAATAGCAATAAACGTAGCGTAAACTGGGCCTACCAAGCCAAATATATTTACAAAATAACTACCTAAAATTAAATTTAAAACAAAAGCTACACCATATACCAAAAATATAAATTTAGTTTGATGGGTTAATGTGAGCACATCGGAATAATCATTAATTCTAATAAATAATATTAAGTTGTAGCCAACAAAAACTGCTGCGCTACGCACAAAACGATTGCCTAGATAAGTAGCAATAAGCTCGTTTCCAAAAAACAAGAACACTATTATTAACGGATAAATAAGTAGAGAAGAGTTAAAAATAATTTTGCGCTTAAGCATTATTATTCGTTCATAATTTTTATCGTATAATAGTTGTTTTATCTCCGGAAAAAAAATTAAACTAATGGAGGAATACACGGTGGATAAGAAAGGTATTTCGAAAGCCCCCGACCTATATATTGCAAATTCATTTTTACCTAAATAATAATTAACAAGGTAGCCGTCGGTTTGTATTAGTAACGTGCCTATTATGCCTGTTAATGATAGCGGAATACATAATTTAAAAACCGATGTAATAATAGATGCATTATATTTAAAATTTAAAAAAATGTGTTTACTTTTAAAAAAATAAAAATAAACACTTGCACATAATACAAGTGAAAGTAGTTGCGCACCAAATATGTATTGCAAATTATGTGTAGTAACAATTGCTACAAAAATAAACGACAAGCGAAATACATTGGTAATAACGGTGAGATAAGATGCTAATTTTATTTTTTGAAAAAAAATAAAATAAGCATAAAACAAATCAATAGCAATTTGAAACAAAATAGAAAAATAAAAAAAACGCAAAAAAAACCATAAATTGGTGGTGTGTAAAGCGGTTTCTATAGGAGTATGAAATAAACAAAGAAAAACATAAACTAACGTTAAAAACACAATAATAGCCAATAAAATATTTAACAAAATATTTTGACTGTATTTTTTATTACGATTAAAAAAAACTATGATTCCGCTTGTTACTCCAAAACTTAAAATAGCATATAATGTAGCTGTAACCATAACTACTTGAGAATAAACTCCATAATCATTAAGAGATAGTTGCCTTATGGTTATGGGTAACATTAACAAATTAAACACAAAGTTAATTCCTTGCCCAAATATTAAAAAAAACACATTATTTATTTTTGAAGCGGGAGGCATTTTATAATAGTATTGTTTTAAATGAGTTAGGGCATTGTGTGTTTTGGTGGCAGTGAACAACTGAACGAATGTAATAGAATTATGTCACTTATTTTACAAACACAACAACTATTTTATTATAAAATTTTAATAAAAAAATTGTATCTTTAGTTCGATCTATTTTTTTTACAACTCCTTAAAATGAAACTATTACTCAAGCCTCAACTGTTTTTTTTGTTTTTTTTATTGATAAATAATTTTTGTTTTTCTCAAAACCCATCTACCATAACTGGACTTAAATTGTGGCTACACGCCGACTCCGGAATTACGCAAAGTGGCGATACCGTTTCCGCCTGGGCTGATAATAGCGGAAACAATAACAATGCAGTGCAAACCAATAATGCAAACCGACCAAAATTAGTTGCTAATGTACTTAACGGACACCCAGGAGTAAGATTTAATGGAACCAATGTACTTAATGGAACCAAAATAGCGAATTTAGATACTGCGTCGCTTACCATATTTATAGTTGCCTCAGGCAGTTCAATGAGTGGCTGGAATGTTTTATTTGACTTAGGAGCTTGGGGGCCTGGCGGTATGTGGATATTTCAGTTAGCAAACAAATTAGGTATTTATTGTAACCAATCACATTATCTTTCAAATAATGTTAGCTTAAACTATGCTGGATTTCCTCCTACCATATTGCAAACTAAAAAAGCATACAACGTACTTTCCGAAATTTATACCAATACCAACATAGTTGGTAGTTCATCAGCTACAAAATTCATTTCAAGTTTTGGAAATGATAATTTTAATATTGGTGCCGACCCATCCTACCCAGATAGGTGGAACGGAGATGTATTTGAAATAATTTTATTTAATAAATTATTATCTACCGCAGAAAACACTATAGTTAATAATTATTTAGTTAGTAAATATGCGCCGATGCTTAACTTAGGTGCAGATGTTGTTATACCCTCCAACATGGGTTGTACTCTAAATATACCTACTACATTAAATGTAAATGCTGTTTTTAGAGATTACTTGTGGAATACTGGCGACACTTCAAAACAAATAACAGTAAATCAATATGGTACTTACTCCGTTATCACTACTGATGTTTTTGACATAAAACATTATGATACTATTAAAGTTAGTCCACTTCCTGTAGCCTATAATTATCCTATAACAAAAATATGCGCTGGTAATAGTATTGTTTGGAATACCAATCTATCGCACGCTAACTTCAGTTTTCAATGGACTAACGGTAGTACCGATTCCTTATTAAACATTACCAACGCAGGCAACTACGCAGTACAAATAACCGATAACAATGGTTGCAAATACACGTCCGACACTACCACGTTTGTAATAGATACTTTTCCTACTTACGCTACACTAGGCGTAGATACGGCGCTGTGTGTAGGTAATAGTATACAACTAAAAAAAGGTGCTGCACAAGCCGTAAACTATTTATGGAACACTACCGATACTACTCCTAGTATTACTATTACTACAGGTGGGCAATATACCTTACAAGCAACTAATAGCAATGGTTGCGTGGTTAATGATACTATTAACATTACGCTACTGGGAA
>JACMRI010000133.1 GCA_014376525.1 Bacteroidia bacterium
GCTTTATAAGTATCATTATAATCAGGCTTTCCTTTAAAATCAGTCCATTTAAGTTTATAGGTAGCCGACCACACTATTTCGTCGTTATCTTTTTTTTGAAAAAAAGATAAACAACATACTAAAACTGTTGCTATTAAAGCTTTACTAATGTTTTTCATCACCAGTTTTTGTTGTTTTTGTAATATTAACTAAATCTGTTTCCAATAAAAAACCCTTAAACTTGATAAACGCAAGCTACTAATTATCCAAATTATTTTCTTCAATAATAAATGATGGGCGTTTTTTTACATCGTTAGCTATGCGGCTTATGTACTCTCCTATAATGCCTACACACAATAATTGTACGCCCCCCAAAAACATAGTTGCCACCATTATAGATGTCCAACCATTAACTACTTCATTTAATATAAACTTAGAATATAATGCATACAGTATTACCAAAAATGCAATTACTGAAAAGAAAAAACCTAAAAATGTGGCTATTTGCAGCGGGAAGTTTGAAAATGAGGTAATACCATCTAAAGCAAAACGGATCATTTTACGTACTGTAAATTTTGTTTCGCCTAACTGGCGCTCGTGCCTATCATACTCTATAAACGTTTGTTTGTAGCCCAGCCACGCTATTTGCCCACGAATAAATTTGTTTTTTTCGTCCATAGCCGTTAAGTGCTGTTTTATTTCTTTAGATATAATTCTAAAATCGCCCGTATCTACAGGTATATCTATAGAGGTTATGTTTTTAAGTACACGGTAAAATGTTTTGGCGGTATATTTTTTAAACCATGTTTCGCCATCGCGCTTGGCGCGCTTGGCATACACTACATGATAGCCTTCGTTAAATTTGGCGTATAAATCGGCTATTACTTCGGGCGGGTCTTGCAAATCGCCATCTATTATTACTACGGCGTTGCCTATAGCGTTTTCAATGCCTGCGCTTATAGCACTTTGATGCCCAAAATTTCTACTAAAACTAATGTATTTTATGTGCGAGTCTTGCGCTGCATACTTTTTCATTTGTCCTAATGTATCATCAGCGCTACCATCATTTACCCATATTAACTCATAATTATTAGTTATAGCTTGTATGGAATTAGTAAGGCGGGTATATAATTCGGGAATAGTGGCTTCCTCGTTATACAAAGGCACTACAACAGATATTGCAATGGTGTTGGTAGTAGTATTGTTTTGAAGATGAGCTGTCATGGTTTATTGTAGAGCAGAAGTTAATGAATTAGTTTTTTTAAAACTTATGTATAAATTACGAAAAAGTACTCCAATAGTAAGCAAAAACAAAATGGCTATAAACCTAGAGTTAAATATGAGTGTACCATAATTATGTAAACGTAAAAATTGCAAAACACCTTCCATGTTTAAAAAATAAGACACGGAAAATAATAGTGTTGGCAATTGTTTACCACTTACGAAATTATATGCTATTATAAACAAAAAAGCGGGGTGCGAGTAGCGTTCGTGCATTTGAGTATTAAAAAAGAAAAACAATAATGGAATTAATGCGCCTACTAACAACACTTGCTCGGTAGTAAATGTATAGGCTTTTTTATGTGCTATGTTTTTAACTACTGATAAAGTAAACGGTAATAATGCTGCTGTAGAACCAATAAAAAACAACAACATTCCCCAGTTTTTGTAACTAATACCAGCATACAATGTAGCATCTTTAACTTCTATCATATGCCCTGATATTGGTAACAAATGCCAAAGATTGTAAGCATTCATTGAGAGTACTGGGCATCTATCTACCGAACCTGATATGGCTTCCCACATTTTAGGCAAATTAGCATAAAACGGTAGTACAATTAGCACAATAGTTATAACGCATACCGCTAGTAATTTTAAATAATCAATTATTTTAAACTTAATAAATACTTCGTTAGCAAGTAAAATACCTATAAGTGGAAAAAATATAATAGCTTGTACTTTAAACCCAAAAGCCAATATATACAATACCATAGTTAAGTATACGCGCTTATACAATGCTGCAATAATGGCTGCAAAACAAAAAAATGTAAAAATACTATCTACCTGCCCCCATATTAAAGTGTTGTACAAATACGCTACATTAAGTAATGCAAATAATAATTTGTAAAAATCGGTTTTGGCTTTTTTAAAACAAATGAAACACAATATAGGGCCCGCAAAATCGAACAAGAGAGTATAAAATTTGAGTTGATACATATTTTCATTTATACTTTCTACACTACCTTGTATTTTGGCAAATAAATATAAGAAATGTTGATATGCTGGTGGATATTCGTTCCAGGTATCATAAGCCCCCGATAGGCCTTGGAAGTTAAGTTTTGTCCATTCTCGCCAGCAATACGTGTCGTAACCATGTCCTACTATGGGGCATACAAACAAATACATTATGTATAAAGCTATTATAAGTCCTATTTCGTGCTTATAGTTTGTCCAAAAATCTTTAACGTTTATTTTATTTTGTAACCACTCCATTTATCATATATGTTTTAATGTTATTGTCGTTACTTATTTGTTGTGTTATATAGTTTTGCTCAATATAGTCTTGCACGTGTTTTTGCGATGTTATAATTTTATCTCCTACTACTAAGCCATGAAAATCTTTAAATGATATTGGTTGTTTATCATCATTTAACAAATTAATATACCATTTTAAATGCGCCATATACCCATCGTAACATAAATATTGGTTAGCCACCGAACGTTCGTGTTTTACTGCATTTTTTAAAAAATAGCTAAGTTTGTAAAACTCCACATCCCAACTATACTCCACGGGCGCATATGTTTTTTGTATTATTTTTTCGTAAGGAGTTATAAATACAACAAATAAAAACACATACGGTAATACGTTATACGTTACTAATTTACTTGTGTTTAGTTGCTCTTTTATATATACAAATACGGTATAAATAATAATTCCGCAAAGGAATGCTAGGTAAGGAAACAAAGGCGCTTCGTACCAGCCACACTTTGTTTCGGAGCTAGATATTATAAGCCAATACGTAACTGCAAGTAATGTTACGTATAGAGTTGTTTTTTTTATTTTAACATCTTTATTTACTAGGCCTACAACTAGCCCACAGGGTACTAACCAGTACCAATCGTTGTAATGAAATCGAACTATTAAATTATAGTACATCATAAAATCGCCACGGTTACCCTCTTGTGCCACAGTATATCTTCCGCCCAATTCGTTTTCCCACACAGCGGTTAGAAAACCAGGGTTATAATGTTCTCGGGTTAAATAATAAGCTGCAATCACGGTTATGCTTATGGCTCCATTTATGGCTATCCACTTGTAATTAAGCTTTAATAGTTTTTTTTGCGTTAATACATAAATAAATAATGCAGGTAAAAAAATTAAGCCTTGTACACTCTTGGTAAGTATAGCTAATGTAAGCCCTACAAAAAACCAGTGTAAATATTTTGTTTGTTGAGTTTCTACATACACCAAAAAAACTAAGGTATAACTCACTACAAAAAATATGAGTAAGGAGTCATAATCGCCAGTGCGTGTTACATGGTCATTTACATAGCCATACGATGTAATCAAAACCAGACTCACTATTAATCCAAACCAATAACTTTTAATGTATTTAATCGAAAATAGCATAATAACTCCCGTGGTTAAAAAACCTGCAATGGCTGATGGAAGCCTTAGAGCTACCTCGTTTACACCAAAAAGTTTAAACATACCCACCTGCAACCATATGAGCAATGGAGGTTTAGTGTTCCACATTTCTGGCAGGTTATCAAACGTAGTTACTAAAAAATTTCCATTTTTAAACATTTCATAAGCGTTTATAGCCAACCTACTTTCGTCCCATATACGTATGGGTAATGTGTTTAAATGTAAAAAAAAAGGAAAATAAGCTAAGGTAATGAACAAAACAAATTTTAGCATATTAATCAAAATAGTACTTTGCTCAGCATTTAACGATACTTTCTTTATTGATTTAAACATTATACTTAAATTATTTTGACAGGTTTTTTTGAATATTTATAGTGTGATTTCAAACAAAACCACGTGCAATAATAGTTAAAATAAACACATTATTTTAAATACGGTCTAATTAGTCCAAGTCTATCAGCATACCTTTACCCAATATACTTGCTTCTATAGCAAACATTACTTTACTTATATGTAGGAGTTCATGCAGTGGTATTGGGGCTAAACCACCTTCTTGCAGGGCAGTGGTAAATAATTGCAACTCTATAGCGTGTCCTTTGTTTTGGTTTGGGCTTTTGGTTACGGTTTCTTTGTTGCCAAAGTGGGTAAGGGTTTTGTAGTCGTTAAGTACCCACGATTGTTGAGCGTTGTGTACCTCTATGTATTCTTTTGCTTGCTCTTTACTTCCTAATGAGGAGTAAATAACAGTAGCCGAATTTCCGTTTTCCAAACTAAGCATAATAGTATAGCTGTCTTCTACATGGTCGTGGTTGGCAGTAGCAGTGGCACTTACAGCTGTTATTTTACTATTATTAATGTACATACAATAATCTACAAAGTGGCATACTTCGCCGTGTAGGCGTCCTCCCCCCACGGCTAAGTCTTGTGTCCAGTGGTTTGCAGGTACATAGCCCGCATTTACACGATAATACATACTTATAGGCAGTGCGGTATTTAACTGCTTAACCAACTGTGTAGTAAGTGGCGCAAACCTTCGGTTGTAGCCTACCAACAACATTTTATTATAATTAGTAAGTTGTATTAAATGTTCTATTTCGGCTAACTCTTGTGGGTGTAAGCACAATGGTTTTTCTACAAATACATTTTTGTTACTTTTAATAGCGTCCATTACATACTTAGCGTGGCTATCGTGGCGTGTTACTACAAATACTGTATTTATATTTGCATTACTAAATACATCATTAGCATTGCAACTAGCGGTATTAAATTTATACTTGAGCTGTGCATTGCTTGCGCTTATTGGGCTTGTAGTTACTACAGTATCCAATTTGGCTATGCCATTAATAGTGGGTAATATAAAATTTTGGGCAAACGAACCTGCACCTACAACCCCTGCTATTAATGTGTTTTGCTTATTGCTAGCGGCAGTTGTAACCACCGCTATTACTTTGCTTTGTTTGGCTACATCGTATTTTAACACTACACCACAAGCAGTTATTTGCTTACTCATGAGGTCATTGTAGGCACTTATGCAGTTGTCAAATTTATACTCGTGAGTTATGATAATGCTCAAATTTATTTTTTGAGTATACACTAAATCTATGAACGCTTGCATATTGCGATTTTCTGTCCAACGTACGTACTCTATTGGGTAGTCTAATCCCTTTTGTTCATAGTTGCTTTCGTAACGTCCAGGGCCGTATGAACAGCTCATTTTAAGTTCCAATTCTTTTTTAAAATAATTTGCACGTTCAAACCCTGTGGGTACTGCACCCACTATTACTACTGCTGCCTTGCGGCGGGCTATATTGCCCGCCAACTCTACAGGATCGTTACTTTGTGTACTTGCAGTTATTATTACGGCATCAGTACCAAAACCATTGGTTAAATGAAGTATAGTATTGTTTAACGCAGGTACATTAGTAGTATAACAATGCTCAAAACCGTTTTCAATAGCACGTTTTACGCATAGTGTATCTACATCAACTCCTATGGCTTTTATACCTGCGCTACGTAATAACTGTAAGGTTAATTGTCCTATTAAGCCCAAACCTATTACTACACAGTTTTCGCCAAGGTGTAAGTTGGCTTGCCTAACACCTTGTAAAGCAATAGCACCAAGGGTTGTAAGCGATGCCTCTTTTATATAATTAGCATTGGGTAATGGTGCGGCTAAGTTTTCGTTTACTACTACATACTCCGCATGGTTAGCACCAGCGCAGGCTACATAGTCGCCTAGTTTTATGGTAGTAACTCCCTCGCCTACGGCTATTACTTTTCCGCTTGTACTGTAGCCCAATCCCTGTGGGCTATCTAGCTTATTCATTACTAATTTGTAGGTAGTAAGTATGCCTAATGTTTGTGCCGATTTTAATACTTTATGTACCTCTTGCTTACGCGATAGTGCCTTACCAATTAAGCCTTTGCGGGCATCGCTTACGGTTTTTCCCTCAGTACCTATGCTTATGGCGGAGTAATAATTTTGCACTACTATTTGTCCGTAATCGGGCTGTGGCATGGGCACTTGCTGTAGTTGCATAGTACCGTCTTTTAGTAATTGTGTAAGTTGTTCCATATATAATTAGTGTAGCTAAAAAACTATTTTGGTGTGGATAATTGCATTATATTATTAATCATTGTGTTGTTAAACACTTGTATTGTTTTTTTTAGATGTTCGTTGGCTTTATTAGTGTTATCAATACTTGTAGCGTACATATTGTGCACAAATAAACTATCAGTAATATAATTATAATAGCCTATACCTGTTTGCCCGTTAAATTGATAACAATAGTTTGCATCAATATATTGATAAATACCTTCACGATATGTTACGGCGAAATGTGGGCAAGTACTGTCAAACAAATTTTTACCTAACGAAAAATAAGGAGCTTTATAATTAAGTAAGTGCATTACCGATGGTAGAATATCTATTTGATTAGCTACTGTAGTATCAATACCTGCAAGGGTATTAGTAGGGCTATAAAATGCAATAGGAATGCGGTAATAATCTAACACGTTATTGTGAATATCATCTAACTTAGGGCCTGCATGGTCGGCAGTAAGTACAAATAATGTATTGTTGAACCAAGGTTGTTTTTTTGCGGTTTCAAAAAACTGCGCCAAAGCATAATCAGCATACGCCACGCACGATAGCATGTCGTGTCCATTTTGTTTAAAACGTGTTTTGTATTTAATAGGAACAATAAAAGGGTGGTGTGTATTTAGCGTGAACACCGCACTCATAAAGGGCTGCGGAGTTGTGGTTAATGTGTTAGCAACATATTGCAAAAAAGGTTCGTCCCATATACCCCAGTTGCCATCGTAATCTTGTTCGTTATTATATTCGGTACGTCCGTAATAATTATCAAATTCGGCAAGTTTACAATACGAATCAAAACCCATAGTGCCATTGCTTCCACCATGAAAAAACGAAGTGCTATACCCTTGAGGTTTTAACAAATTAGCCAACGATGTAATTTTATTGCCATTGTATGGCGAAAATATAAACGGTTCTTCTTGCCACGAGGGTATGCTACTAAGCACGGCGGGTATGCCTTGTATAGATTCGGACCCGTTAGCAAATGCGTTGCTAAACACCTTACTTTTGCCCAAAAGTGAATCTAAAAAAGGAGTTTGTGCTTGTCCGTTAAAAAAACCTAAATAGTTTTTGGATAAACTTTCTACAATTATTACTACTACGTTTTGTTTGGTAAATGGAGTAATAGTCTTAGGAGTGTGAATACCCGTAAAACAGGGTGATAGTTCTTGGTTAGCATAATAATTTACTAACGTTAAACGCTGTTGGCTTATGGTATTAATAATAGAAAATGGTGTATTAATAATAGCAGGAATGTATTGCACTTCAGTCATTTCGGAGGCTTGTATTATACTTAACGGGCGCAATTGTACACCACCTCTTATCCCAATAATAGATACACCTACAGTAGCCAAAAATGTAAGCATATACAACGCATAGTTTTTAATTGATTGCTTAACAACATTAGTTATTGCTAGTGTTTTGTTGTACGCTTTTATCATCCCATAAATAATAGCAATGTATATTAAAATTAAGCACCAATGCTCTATTAAAAAAGAGGGTAATAGCCTATAAAAATCAGTACCCTTATCACCATTTAAAAACAAAAAAACATCAAACTGCATACGCTTATGTACAAATGGAAAATAGCCTACATCGGCAATATTTAGTACAATGCACAAACTATTTACAGTTATATAAATACATTTTAATATTCTTTGGTAGTAGAAGTTGCTTACAAATGGAGTACCTAGTACTGATAGTAAAATAAATAATGAATTAGTAATAAGCACTGCCGCAACATCAAATCGCAATGCGCCAATAAACAATAGTACCAAAGTACCTATGGAATTAAAATCAAAAGTGCTAATATTGTTATATATAAACACTACACGGCACAAAAAATACGCCACCAAAACAATAGCTAATTGTGCCAACAAACGTTGTATGGTACTGCGTGTGCTATTCATATATTATGGTGTTCTTATTTGTTTAAACAATATATAGTTACTACTACGCAATACCACTGAGTAGTTAGGAATTGTTTGTAATGTTTCGCTTAAATAATATGTGGTTAATGCTACTTTATTTTCAATTAAACTTAATTTGCCATAGCGTTGTAAGTAAGCGTGTAATGCCCAATCCCAATACATACTATCATCAATAGTAATGGTGTTGTTTGCGGGTACAATAGCGCATACTTGGTGTACCATAGTAAGTTGTTCTTTATCTCGCCCTATGCGTTTGTACTGCATTAGTGTTGCAATTATAGCAATGGCTGTAATACTTACTAACATTACGTTTAATCTTTTTTTATACAGCATATTATTACTTATACGTTGTATAAATAAATGTACATAGGGTTGTACAGTTATACCCAATGTAATAACAAAAAACGGATACGTAGCTACTATGTAATAGCCACTTTGTTTTTGACTTACCATTATAGGCAACACTCCACCAAGCCCTATATAAAGGCATAACCAAAACAATTGTTTGTTCTCTATTGTTAAATTTTGCAGTATGTTTTTTTTGTATGCAATAACTATAATTATTGCGCATATAACTATTGGAATGAGAATTCCTTGTATTAGCTTGCCTACTATAAAAAAACGAGAATCAACAGTAACGGCACTTTGCAGGCTTTTTACAACTTGTGTATTAATATAATTTACTATACATGTATAAGAGTTTGGCACAAACACAAACATAAGTAGTAAGGGCGCAACGGTAAAAAATACATACAGCGCAATGTGCTTAGCAGTTAGTAACATAGATTTTTGTTGCCTTACCATCCATACAAAAAACGGAATGCCCCATACAAATAAAGCCACAAAGCCTTTGGTCATAAATGCTAAATACAATAAAAAACCTGCTAGCATAACTAACCAATAGTTGGTGGAATTATTGATGAATTTGAACATAAAATTCGCACTCAACAATACAAATAATGTCATGGTGCATTCTATCATATTACTGCTGTAGCTCCAAGTTACCACAGGCACTACAACGTATAACAACACAGGGATAAAGGAAGTAGTTTTATCGTTAGTAAGTAGTATCCACAGGCGTTGTATGAGATAGACGTTTATTAAAAATAATACAAACGAATACATGCGTTCTACATAAATACTATCGCCCAATATGTAAAACCAAACGCCTTGCAACCAAAACATAAGTGGTGGATGCTCGTGAAATTGGGTCAAGTAAGTAGTGCTAAATTGTAATTCCCAAATAGTACCTATGCCTTGCGCCAAATTGCGAGAGATAGCCGCATACATAGTGCCATCCATAAACATACCATCGGCAAATAATAATGGAGCACGTATTATAACAAATAACGCAATTACTAAAACATTAAAATAAGTTGTAACCGATAATTGACGCATGCGTTTTTACAATCCTTTTATTACAAATTCCGTTCTGCGGTTATTGGCTTTGCCTGCTGCAGTTGTATTTACATCAATAGGTTGTGTGTCGCCATAGCCTTTGTAACTTAGGCGTTCGGCGTTTATTTTTTTCTCTATTAAATATTCATATACCACACGTGCACGATTATCCGAAAGTAGTACGTTGGCTTTTTTATCACCTACATTATCCGTATGTCCACTTATTTCTATTTTTACGGTAGCATTCTTTACAAGAAAATTTACTAGCTTATCTAACTCTACTTTTGATTCTGGTTTTAAATCAAACTTAGCTGTTTCAAAAAATATATTTTTAAGTATTACTTTCTCACCAACTTTTAATGGTTTAAGTGTAATGTCAGCCGTTAGTGGCTTTGCCGATGTTTCATTTTTTAAACTAAAATTTTCGGAAAAAAACAAATAGTTGTCTTTACTTACATTTAAGGCATAATCTTTATTAGGGGGTAGGCATATTAAAAACTCTCCATTGCCCACGTTACTGTATGCGTTTACTACTACTTTTCCTGTATTTAAATCCAACAATTCTAACTTAGCTCCAATAGGTTTTTTGGTGTAGAAATCTACAATTTTACCTTTAAAATAACTCACTGGTTTAGGGCGAGCGGTTATAGGCAATACAAATTCGTATAAGTCCAAGTCGCCATATCCGCCTGCTCTATCGCTAGAGTAGTAGGCTTTGTCGCCAAACGAATTTACAACTAGTCGCCACTCATCATTGGGCGTATTTATTGGGTAACCTAAGTTTTCGGGCTTGGCCCATTCGTTAATACTATCACGTTTGCTCACAAACAAATCATGCTTACCTAAGCCAACATGTCCATCGCTACTAAAGTACAACGTTTGATTATCGGGATGAATAAATACACTCATTTCGTTGCCCGAAGTATTTATTTTATTACCTAAGTTTATTGGCTCGCTCCACGAATTATCATCGCGTACAAAACACATCCAAATATCCATACCTCCTAGGCCACCTTTGCGGTTGCTTATAAAATAAATGGTACGTCCATCGCTGGCTACACAAGGCTGTGCGTCCCACGAGGCCGAACTTACAGGCTCATTAATGTTGCGAGGTTCACTCCAACGCTCACCGTTACGCAGTGAGAAAAACACATCGCACCTACCATTGCCTTTGCGCCCTTCAGGGTATGAACCGCCAGCTTCTTCGCATACAGTAAAAAAAATGGTTTGCCCATCGGGCGATAATGCCTGCGCGCCATCATTTGCAGTAGTATTAAGAGGTTGCCCTGCATTAGCAGCTTTACCCCACGTGTTATTATTTTTGCGAGTGCTTACATAAAAATCTTCTTGAGTGCGTGTTTTAGGATTAGTACTATCTATGGGCAATGCACGAGTAAAAAACAGAGTTTGCTCATCTGCACTTACACTTGGAAAATAATCTTTGTGTTTACTATTTACCGTAGGACCTAAGTTTATTGGGTTAAAAGGAACAGGATTAGCTATTGCTAGTATTGCAAAGGTGCAATTGGCAAGCTGTTTAGTAGATTCTTTTTGTAAGCCTACACTAATTTTAGGATATGCCAAAAACTTTTCTAAATGCGATTTAGCATCTTCAAAACGCATAAGCAACGTTTCGTCTTTTGCTAATGCGTACCAAGCATTTGGGAAGAAATCGGGATTTATGGCTAAGGCATCTTTGTATTTTTGTATTGCATTTTCGTGTTCTTTCAAATCGTCAAATACACTGGCTTGCATAAGGTGAGCCTCTACAAAATTGGCGTCAAGTTCTATAGCTTGATTTAATTCTGCAATGGCTTTGTTGTGTTGGCGTTGGTCAAAAAATAATTTTGCATTTTCTAGCTTACGTACAGCCTTATCGTTAGTGCTGGTAAATTGTGCTTGTGTAATGGTGTTTATGAGTACAAGTAGTACTACCAATTTTAATTTATTATACATGTACAACATTTTTATTATAGTAAAAATTTAAGGTATGTTTAAATATTTGTGTGTTTGTAATGATAAACGCCATGTAGGATTTAGTTTTATAAAATTTATTATCAAAGAGTGTACCTCGTTTGCTTTGTCCCATTCGGGCTGTAAGTAGCCTATGCATGTGGGGTTACATTGTTTAAAATTATCAGTAGCCCAATCAAAATCGTGCTTATTAAAAACTACAACTTTAAGTTCGTTGGCACGTAATAAACTTTCTTTTAATGGAACTTTAAATTTTTTTGGCGATACACACACCCAGTCTAATGTACCTGTAATGGGGTATGCGCCACTGGTTTCTATGCAAATAGTGCAATTGTTTTTTTTGAGTTCGGCGGTAAGTGCAGTTAAATCGTACATACACGGCTCGCCACCAGTTATTACTACATTTATAGCATTTACGGCAGTAACCCAAGCTACTATTTGTGATATGGTGTAATAGGTATGGAGGTTAGCGTCCCAACTTTCTTTTACGTCGCACCAATGGCAACCTACATCGCAGCCACCTAAACGAATAAAATAACTTGCTTTTCCTGTATTAAAACCTTCGCCTTGCAAGGTGTAAAAATGCTCCATAACTGGAAGCCTAATTGCCAACATATTGTGTAATTAACTATTAATTGTGAGAAATAAACTACTGGTATATGCTTGCAAATTTAGCATAATGAAGTATAAAACGAAAGTGTATTGTGTATTATATGAAAAATAAAAAAATATTATTAAATTCTCAATTATTTATCCTCCGCCATATTGGCAGTTTACAACTAAAAACAATTACATTTGCACAAAAGAAAAAAACGAATGCCACTACACGATAAAACTCCACTACCCGAAGCTATGCAAGGTACGGCTTTAGTGCTTGATGACGCTAATTCATCAACAAAAAAAATGTATATAGAAAGTTATGGTTGCGCCATGAACTTTGCCGATAGCGAAGTAGTAGCCGCCATTATGCACAAAGACGGGTATGCTACCACCAATAAAATGGAAGATGCCGACCTTATACTCGTAAACACTTGTGCCATACGAGACAATGCCGAACAGCGCATACACACTAGGTTGCGTGAGTACAACAAGCACAAAAAAACAAACAAAAACCTAAAAATAGGCGTTATGGGCTGTATGGCCGAACGATTAAAAGAAACGCTTATTGAAAACCAAAAAGTAGTAGATTTGGTAATAGGCCCCGATGCCTACCGAGATTTACCCAACTTAATGAACCAAGTTGATGATGGACAAAAAGCAATAAATGTAATATTATCAAAAGAAGAAACGTACGAAGAAATAGAACCTGTACGCCTTATTACCAATGGCGTTACTGCATTGGTAAGTATAATGCGTGGTTGCGACAATATGTGTACGTTTTGCGTTGTGCCTTTTACTCGTGGGCGTGAGCGCAGCCGCAATCCCCAAACTATTGTAAATGAAGTAAACGATTTATTAAGCAAGGGCTACAAAGAAGTTACCTTATTGGGGCAAAATGTAGATAGCTACTTATGGGCTGGAGGCGGACTGAAAAAAGATGCCATAGCAGGCTTGAAAAACGGAACTATAACAACCGAAAGCACCGTAAACTTTGCGCAATTGTTAGAGATGGTAGCACTTACCTCCCTTACCCTGCGTGTGCGCTTTAGTACAAGCCACCCCAAAGATATTACCGACGAGGTATTGCTTACTATGGCTAAATACCACAATATATGCAAGTATTTGCACCTGCCTGTACAATCGGGCAGTAGCCGTATGTTGGAATTAATGAACCGTGGTTATACTGCCGAATGGTACTTGCAACGCATAAATAAAATGCGTGAAATAATGCCCGACTGCGCCGTAAGTACCGATGTTATTAGTGGTTTTTGTACCGAAACAGAAGAAGACCACCAAGCTACATTACAACTTATTGATGCCGTTGGTTACGAATATGCCTATATGTTTACCTATAGCGAACGCCCTGGAACGCTTGCCGAACGCAAACTTGCAGATGATATTGCCGAAGATGTAAAACTACGCCGCTTGCAGGAAATAATAACGCTGCAACGAGGCAATGCACTTAAACGCAATATGAAAGATGTAGGCAATACCTACGAAGTACTGGTAGAGGGCGTTTCTAAGCGTTCCAACGATTATTTGTATGGACGAAATACCTACAACAAAAACATAATATTTAAGCGAGACAATATAAAAATAGGCGACTATGTGCACGTACGTGTAAAAGAATGTACCACCGCAACATTACTGGGCGAGGTGGTGTAAATTATTGCAAAATCTAATCTTAAAAAAACCACATAATCCACAGTTTAAAACGTGGGATATGAATAAGCAAAACAATTTAACAATGAATATACAAGATATAAAACAACGTTTTGGCATTATAGGCTCATCTGCTCTATTGGAGCGCGCTATAGATATAGCCAAGCAAGTTGCCCCTACCGATTTAAGCGTATTTATAACAGGCGAAAATGGTACGGGTAAAGAAGTATTTTCGCAAATAATACACCAGCTAAGCGCACGTAAGCATGGTACTTTTATAGCCGTAAACTGTGGCGCAATACCCGAAGGAACTATTGATTCCGAATTATTTGGACACGAAAAAGGTTCGTTTACAGGTGCTAACGATGCCCGCAAGGGATATTTTGAAGTGGCCGATGGCGGTACAATATTTTTGGACGAGGTAGCCGAAATGCCCTTACAAACACAAGCCCGCTTATTGCGCGTATTGGAAACGGGCGAATTTATTAGGGTTGGAGCATCAAAGGCACTTAAAACCAATGTGCGTGTAGTAGCTGCTACCAACGTAAATATGACTGATGCCATTGCCAAAAACAAATTTAGAGAGGACCTATTTTATCGCCTTAGTTCTGTACCTATATTTATTCCTGCATTGCGCGAGCGTAAGCAAGATATTTATTTACTGTTTAGGAAATTTGCTGCCGATTGTGCCGCCAAATACCGCATGCCAGTGGTAAAATTGCTAGATGATGCCGTTGGTTTATTAGAAAATTATAGGTACCCTGGTAATATTCGTCAACTTAAAAACATAGCCGAACAAATATCGGTTATTGAGGAACGCAGAGAAATTAATGCTTCTACCCTTCGTTTGTATATTCCTGACGATAACAATAGCAACCTGCCCATTACTGGCGCACAAGCCAAAGCCGACAACGAAATAACCGACCGCGAAATATTATACAAGCTATTGTTTGATATGAAACGAGATATGAACGACCTCAAAAAACTGGTAGTAAAACTAATGCAACAAGGCGTAAGCCCCGATTTTATTAACTCGCACGGCAACGAAATAAATAAACTATACACCGAAGTACAGGCCGAAGAAGGTGCATTTACGCTACATAGTAACGCACCAAGCAATATAAATAATGGTAATACTACTACATTTAATGCTCCAATATTAAATGCACAACCTAGCAATTATCCCAACGAAACACAGCACTATCACACACCTGTAGTTATGGTGGAAGAATCATTATCGTTGTACGATAAAGAAAAAGAAATGATAATAAAAGCCCTCGAGCGTCACAAAAGCAAGCGTAAGGGTGCCGCAAAAGAATTGGGCATAAGTGAAAGAACATTGTACCGCAAAATAAACGAATACGAGATTAATTTATAAGTTTGCACATACTAAATACACAATGAACTCAATACGCTTACTCCGTTTAATTATAATTAGCACCCTCTTACTTTGCGCCACAGCGTGCAAGGTTAATTATTCTATGACGGGTGCATCTATAAGTGCTGATGCTAAAACGGTAAGTGTACTATTTTTTGTA
>JACMRI010000134.1 GCA_014376525.1 Bacteroidia bacterium
ACTGTAGGTATGCTTGCAGTAATATTTATAGTTGCATTGGCAGGAAGTTTTTCATTTCGCTTATAAGTAAATGATTGTGCGGTATTGTTGCTGGTTGAATATATTTTTCCGTTTGCATCTTGCCACCAATATCGAACTAACACACTATCCATAGGCACGTTGGTTACATTGGTAAACGCCACTTGCAGCTTTATACTATCGCCCTCTTGCGTGGTACTATTGGTATAGCTATAGTTTTGTTTTGGATTAATAACACCTTCGGGCAATGGGTCGTAATATACACGCCAATAGTTCATTTGTGTAGGTGTGCGTGTTAATGAATCTTTGGTATATACACGTAGTGTAATTGTTGGATATAGCGTGGCATCAATACTATCAGAAAGTACTACATTTTTATCAGCAATTGTTAAGGTGCGCATTAACTGTTTCTCTTGTCCGTTGGGTAGTTTTGCAAATACTTTTATACTTACTACGTCGTTATTTACATTAGCATCTACACTAGTACTATTCCAGTGTAAACTATTCCATTTGCTAACAGGGCCAATGGTAGTAGAGGTTATGTTGCCATAATACCAATCGTTATACAACGGTTGATTTAAAGTAATTTTTTCTAATTTATTGTTTGCAGGTATTACTTGCTTAGCAGTAGATAGGTCACCTTTTTTTACATAAAATATATACGGATAATCGTCTGGTAAACTATTTACATATGTGCCACCAAGGCTAGTTACATAGTTTTTTAACGCAGGATTCCAACTATTAAAACCACCGTTTATGTATGTGTACATAAGTATATGATAGCCATTGGGCACTGTTTGTAATAAGTTGTATAAGCCTTGCATTTGCACACTATCAGTGGCTTTGTACATAAATGCGTACTCTACACGTTGCCTACAACTTTTGCCATTATCGTTGTAGTTACCAAAATTATTTGCCAAATTATTACCACCATAGCGTGTACCCCACGGAGTAAAGTTGCTTGAGTCGAGTATAGCCACGTGTATTTGCGACCCAAATCCACAGCCATTATATTCTTTTATTTCGGTATCAAATTGGTATTGGTTACCAGTTGGTGAACCTCCTGTAACTTCGCATTTTAAATTAATGGGTTTGTTGGTAAATTTATAATTACGTTGTGCTCTTACTGCATCTATGTATTGGTAAGTGTCGTCCTCAAACTGATAAAAATGTGCTTGTCCCCAACCGTTTTTTTGTGGTATGTATTCAAACGATTGTTCTTTCCATTTTAACGCAGAATTGCCATTAACTTTAGCTACACGCCAAAAGTAAACGGTAGTATCTTTTAGTATATTGTTATTTATATCCCAGTTAATAATTCCACCTACGCTGCTTATAGTTTTAGTTTGTAATAGTGGGCTGTTGTAAACATCGGTAGTATCGCATTCAAATTTATAATCGGCAAGTATTTCTAAAGGTAGGCCAGTAGCAGCTTTTAAGGTTATTTTATTATTGGGAACTATTGCGTAATTGCTTGGATATACTGGGTACACATCGCTGTTAAGTATATTTACATCAATATTAATAGTGTTGTTGGTTTCGCTTATTTCGTTGCTTACAGCATCGTTTGGGTCTATTTTTAGTACAAAATGATTTTGCCCTATGGCTTTGGTTGCATTTATTCTAATACCAAATACCATAGTTTGTGTATAATTTATGCCAAGCGGTAAAGTTTTAATGTATAGGGTGTCGGGTGTAGTGCTACCAGGGTAATAATGCTCTATACTTACCGTTACAGAAGTATTTATAGCTGCACCAAAATTATATGCCGTAAGGTTAATTATACAACTATCGTTGGCAGTAGTTATGATACTTGGGCTAACGCTCGTGGTTGAATTGCGTAGGGCTAGATCGGGTTTTTGTGGCGAGTTTATAATTAACGAAGGGTCGCCGTGCAAAGTCATACCTACACAAGTATTGCGTTGCAAATCATTATTAATAATAGTTAATAAACTTATAGCGTTAGTCATACTTGCGCCAATACTTCCACCATAGTTTTTACGTGCAATTTGTTTATATAACTCTCGCGAATATACAGCTAATTTGTCAGCAAAACCAAGCGATGGCTCTGCTATAAAACCTATTGCCCCTTTAGGATTAAGCACCCACTGCTCGCTAAATGTTAATCCGCCGGCAACGTGTATATTCCCTACAAAACAAGAGTTGCCAATAATTAGCGGATACTTACCATTGTTGTTGCTGTAGGCACTGGGTTGTCCTATGTCTTGGTCAAACCCTGCTCCACTAGCGTGTGCAAAAAACGTCATTATACTTACACCATTGTTTATTTTTTGCGTAATAACTTCGCTTACTTGCCCTATTGGTAATGGAGTACTTTTGGCATACGTACTTACATGTCCTCCATATTTATATGCTTCCAAGGTATCTTTATATTCATCTAAGTAAGCTTGTAAATTTTGTGCTTCCGATAAACTATTCCCTCCTGCAAAATGTAAGGCTTGTTTCATCCATTCGCCATCGTCGCTAAATTTGTTGGGTTGTGTATTGGTTTCGTATTCTGTAATTTTATTTAAATAGCTGCTAACGGTGGCTTGTGATGTAGCTGCGATACGCCCTATGTGCATCAGTGGTTTTAAATTAGTTAAGCTATTGCTGGTAGTTAATAATACATCGCTAGGTGGTTCGCCAAATGTTGGTACTAGGTTTAGTGCGTAAACATTGGGAGCAGAACGAGCAACACTACTATTTACTCCTTTGCCTATTATAAATAAATAATTGTTTGTTGAATCAATTTTTTTTATGTGTTGCATAAAATTTTGTACAGCCACAGGACTTTTATTAACACCAAAACTATACTGGTCGTATAGGTCGTTTACATTTACTACTACACTAGCTATGCCTTTGCTAGTGCGGTAAGTAGCGTATTGTTGTGCCACAGGTAATAGTTTGGTATGGCTTAGTACTATCATTTCATTGTTGAGCAATGTTGTACTATAGTTAGTAAAATAACCACTACCGTTTATTTTAGTTAATGCCGTTATTTGCGTAGTAGAATCTATGTTATACACCACATATTTATTTTGACTAATACCTATATTATGTAACAAGGCATTGCATATACCACTATTCGTATCAGGCAATGTAACGGCATTGGCAGTAGTATTAATAATGCGAGTATTACCTTTATTACCCGCTTGTTGCGTAATATTATAGAGCGTAGTAGGTAAAGGATTTGTTTCTGTATAAAATTCGTAATTGCTTTTATTATTTGCACTTGTACTTGCAGGATAATTAATGTTAAAATAAGCTATATAAGCTCGCCCTGTGTTACCTGCACCTACGTTTATACTTTTAAATTTAAAATCGTTGTTAGCAATTAATACATTTGAATTTGTTTTTATCGTGTTTTTAAAATAAGCATAGCCATCTACCGACGTATCTGATAATATGGTATTGTTTAACACTATTTGTAAATTATTATCTATACCTCCTGTGGCAGCATCATTTCCTGTAGCGTAAGCAGTATTAATGTACAAAGGCAAATTATTTACGACGTTGGGTGTAGCTATATTTAGTTGATAGCCGTTGGGTATAGTATTGTTGGTGCTTCCCATCCATCCTTCCTCGGCAAAGTAACCATAATCGCTAGCTCCTTGTTGTGCTTTACCATAACTATATTCGCCATTAAAAATACTGTTTACTGTTTTGTACCAGTAAGCTTTAGGTGTATAACTAGTATAGTTTTTAGTAGTATCAACGCTGTAACGTAAACCGTTTTGCGCAGTAATGCTCCACGTTAAAAAATAATTAATAGTATCGTTAAACAAGCTATAGTAAGGGTTCCCTCCTTTGGTAATGTATAAGGCGGTATCTAAATCTCCATTATTTTTTTGCGCATAAAACTCTATATAATCAGTTTTGTTAAGTACGCCATCTTGCTCGCCACGTATGTGTAGGGGTATTTGTATGCCACGTGCATACATTTGTATTTTTTGTGGAGATATACTATTTGCAGGAAACCCAGCATTGGCAAGTGTTGTGGAGTCTAACCTATACACGCCTGTTTTGTATATAGGAAATTTGAAATATTGGTGTGCGGTACTATAATTAATCCAACTGTTGTTGTATTGAGCCAATAGCCTAGTGTTGAATGTACATACCATACATAACAATACAATTATTTGTGTATAAAACTTATGTTTAAACATTGGTTTTTTTTGTTTTAAAATTATTTTTAAATTTAATCAAAACAATTGAAATAAGCACCACTTAAACTATTACCACTACGAGCTACACGAAAGCATAGAACACCCTATTTTGTTGCGTGCCCATTCGGGGCGTTTGGCAAACCATTTTTGATGTTGCGGTTGTTCGCTATAGGGCTGTTGTAATATTAATTGTAGTTCTTCAATAACTGTATAATCTTGTTTTTCGGCGGCATCTATAGCCAATTGTGCCATGTAATTACGCAATACATATTTTGGGTTGGTTAAATTCATTGCTACTTTACGTTCAGTATCAGTTTGGGTTTCTAATTGTAAACGTAAGGCATAGTTTTTAAACCAAGTAACCCAAGCTAATTGAACATTAGTAGTAATCTCAGTTGGAATATAAAATGCGTCAATTATTATATTAATTACATTATTATTCTCTGACGTTTGCTCTTTCTTAAAATTACTTAGGTTTCTAAAAAAGATAGTCATATCAGTTTCAATAAGTTGGAGTGCTAGCTCTAATTCGTTTATGAGTAATTTATCATTAGCGGTAACGTATGTTAAACCTAGCTTACGGCACATCATAGTTATATAATCGCTAGCACATTGCTCCGTATACTCATCTAAAATTTGTTGCAGAGGTTCAACATTTTCAATTAGTGGATAAAGTGCATTAGCCAATTGTACTAAATTCCATCCCCCTACATTAAGTTGATTGCCATAGCGGTAACGACTATGTTGGCTATCAGTAGTATTGGGAGTCCAGTTTGGGTCGTAGCTTTCCAACCAGCCATAGGGCCCGTAATCAATAGTTAAACCAAGTACCGACATATTATCGGTATTCATTACTCCATGTACAAAACCTACCCGTTGCCAATGTATTATCATAGTGCGTGTAGCGTTACATACGGCCTTAAAAAATTGTAAGTAGCCCTGTGGTGTACCTACTTCTATACTAGGATAAAAATGCTTAATGGTATAATTAGTAAGTTGGCGCAAGGAAGCAATATCATTGTGTGAAGCAAATAATTCAAAATTACCAAAACGTATAAACGATTGCGCAACACGGCATACCACAGCACCTTGCTCGTATGCCTGATTACCGTTATACAACATGTCTCTTAATACCGCATCGCCAGTAGTAATAAGCGATAGCGAACGTGTGGTAGGTACACCCAAATGGTGCATAGCTTCGGCGCATAGGTACTCTCGTACTGACGAGCGTAACACCGCTAAACCATCGGCAGTGCGAGAATAGGGAGTACGCCCTGCACCTTTAAGTTGTATTGCCCAACGTAAATTATTGTGTTGCACTTCGCCCAAATTTATGGCACGACCATCGCCCAATTGTCCAGCCCAATTACCAAACTGATGACCTGCATAACACATAGCATAGGGCTTTGAGTTAGCAATAATAGTAACCCCCGAAAACACATTAATAAAATCTTTGCTTAACACATCTTCATTAATTAAACCTAACAGTGTAACTACTTGCGGTGTAACACTTACTAACTGTGGGTTAGAGGGTATGCGTGGTGTAACGTACGAATAGCATGCATTAAGCACTTGCCGAGGTTCGTTAATAGTGTTAGTATCGGCAGGGAGTTGGGTACTAAATGTATTGGAAAGAGTAAGTTTCATTTAACTAATAGCGAAAGTTTTTTAAATAATATATTTAACCTTTTTTAAAAGTACTACTTTGTTTTTCATCAAGCATATATTTTATGCTTAAACCACTCTTAAATTGTACTTTTACGTGCATTTATAAAATTTTAGTAACACAACAATGAGCGAATGGTTTACCAAATGGTTTGATACCACTTATTATCATACCTTATATAAAAACAGAAACGAAACTGAGGCAAACGCCTTTATTGATAAATTATTAACGTACTTACAGCCCAATGCTGACGCTAGTTTTTGTGACTTAGCTTGTGGCAAAGGTAGGCATGCCAAGCGCATTAACGAAAGTGGGTATGCTACCGTAGGTTTGGATTTAGCAGCAAATAGTATTGCCGAAGCTAATTTACAAGCGAGTAATAATTTGCAGTTTTATGTGCATGATATGCGTCAAGGCTTTGGGGTTAATAGGTTTAATTACATTACTAATTTGTTTACCAGTTTTGGTTATTTTAATTCATTAAAGGAGAATTTAAAAGTACTGCAACACGTACACAATGCTCTTACAACCAACGGTATATTTGTAATAGATTTTATAAACGTAATACCTGTAATAGCGAATTTCCCTATACATGAAAAAAAAACGATAGATGGCGTACAATTTAATATTACCAAGGAGCTCATCAACGAACATATTGTAAAACGTATTGAAATTATTGATGGCGATGCGCAACATAATTACCAAGAGCGCCTGCAAGCTATTACCTACGAGCAACTTACTACATTGCTTATACAGGCTGGTTTTACTATTGATGCGCTGTTTGGTAATTATGAATTACAACCATTTAACGCAACCCAATCGCCTAGAGTGTTAATAATTGCACATAAAACAGCTACTTTAGCAAATAACTAAAACATACTTATTTTTTATCACACTATGAAATTTGAACTACTAACTACCGACCCTAACTCCAAAGCACGTGCAGGTATTATAACTACCGATCACGGACAAATACTCACCCCTATATTTATGCCTGTAGGTACACAAGGTACAGTAAAAGCAGTGCATCAGCACGAGCTAAAAGAGGATATAAAAGCACAAATAATATTAGGCAATACCTACCATTTGTATTTGCGTCCAGGCGTAGAAGCACTTAAAAAAGTAGGTGGTTTACATAAATTTAATGGTTGGGATAGTCCAATACTTACTGATAGTGGAGGATATCAAGTGTTTTCATTATCCGACCGACGAAAAATAAAAGAGGAGGGAGCTACATTTAGTTCGCACATTGATGGTAGCAAACATTTGTTTAGCCCCGAAAATGTAATGGATATAGAGCGTGTAATAGGTGCAGATATTATGATGGCATTTGATGAATGTACACCTTACCCCTGCGATTATAATTATGCTAAAAACAGTATGCACCTTACGCACCGCTGGTTAGACAGATGTATAACTCGCTTTAACGAAACTGAATGCGCGCATGGTTACTCGCAGGCATTGTTTCCTATAGTGCAAGGTAGTACCTACAAAGATTTGCGCACACAATCGGCCGAATACATTGCTAGCAAAGGCGCAGAGGGTAATGCTATAGGCGGATTAAGTGTAGGAGAACCCGTAGAAGACATGTACGAAATGACTGATTTAGTTACCAGTATATTACCTACCGACAAGCCTCGTTACCTTATGGGCGTAGGCACTCCTGCCAACATACTAGAGGGAATAGCTTTAGGGGTTGATATGTTTGATTGCGTAATGCCCACCCGCAACGCTCGCAACGGTATGTTGTTTACAAATGAGGGTTTTATAAATATTCGTAACAAAAAATGGGAGCATGATTTTACACCCATCGACCCTAACGGTACAAGCTATGTAGATAGTTTTTATAGCAAAGCCTACTTGCGCCATTTAATGATAACTAAAGAAATATTGGGTTCGCAAATAGCATCGGTGCACAACCTTGCATTTTATTTGTGGTTAGTGGGCGAAGCTCGAAAACACATACTTGCAGGCGATTTTGTAGCCTGGAAAAACAAAATGGTAGTGCAAGTATCACAACGTTTGTAATGTTTTTTATTTAATATTTTAACGTATGCTTTTTAGTAAAATACTAATTGTAATTATGGTGTTGTTTACGTGTATAATTACACAAAGTAAAGCGCAAACCAAAAAGAAAATAGAAATACAAAATGCCGATGGTTTGTATGTAGATGATAACGTAAGTAGTGGTGCAAAGCGATTGGTGGGCAATGTAGTATTACTACACGACGGTGCTACCATGTATTGCGACAGCGCATTGTTTTATGATATTACCAACTCCGTAGAAGCATTTGGTAAAGTACATATTAAAAATGGCGATAGTACACACGTGTATGCCGATAAACTTTTTTATAACGGTAACACTAAAAAAGCAATTCTTACTGATAATGTAAAACTGTACGATAAAGACATTAACTTAACTACCAACATACTTAATTACGACGTAAAAGACAACATAGGTTACTATACTACTAATGCCGTTATCATCAACAAACAAAATAAACTAACGAGCCAAGATGGCTATTACTACGGCAAAAAACGCGAATTGTTTTTTAAGACAAATGTTAAATTAGTAAACAAACAATACACCGTAGTAACCGATACTATGAAATATCATACCCCCACTAAGGTGGCTTATTTTTATGGGCCTACTACCATAGTAAGCGATGATAATACCATATATTGCCAAAATGGTTGGTATGATACCGAGCACGATAAAGCACAGTTTAGTAAGCATGCAAGGTTGCTCAACAAAGAACAAACTCTTACAGGAGATAGTGTGCATTACGACCGTATAAAGGGCATAGGCAAAGCGTTTAGAAACGTAACTATAAGCGATACCACACAACACATAACCGTAAAAGGTAATTATGGTTGGTTTAACGAAAAACAAAACAAAGCATTGGTTACAGGCAAAGCATTGCTAATACAGCAGTTTGAAGGTAAGGACTCTTTATTCTTACACGCCGATACTTTGCGTATGTTGTATGATACGGTAAATATGAACAACAAAACAATATGGGCGTATCATAAAGCTAAGTTTTTTAAGACGGATATACAAGGTGCTTGCGACTCGTTGGTGTATAATTTTAAAGATTCGCTTATACGTATGTACAATGCGCCGTTGCTATGGAGTGGCGAACGACAACTGAGTGCCCAACATATTGAAATACGCACCTTTGAGGGTAAAATAGAAAAGCTATACATGTATAACAACGCATTTATTATTAATGAAAAAGATACTGGTAAATACGACCAAGTAAGTGCCAAAAACATGGTAGGTAATTTTATTAATAACGACCTAAACAATGTGCGCTGCATAGGCAACGGACAAACCATATACTACGCCAAAGAAGATAAAAGCGATAAATACACTGGGGTTAACAAAGCCGAATGTGCCGAAATGGTTATATACATGAAAGAAAATGAAGTGCAACGCATTAATTTTATAAATAAACCCACCGCTACACTTTACCCTATAAAAGAAGCGATAGGAGAAGAATTTAAACTTAAAAATTTCAATTGGCAAATAAGCCGTAAGCCGCTAACGGCCAACGATGTGTTTAAATATTAATGTGTAAATAATGATGACTGAATTAGAAAACATAAATCCTTTAGCCAATAAAGTTTCCACACTTATAGGCGTCGCACAAGGCTATGTAGCTAAAACTGTAAATAAAGGTATGGTACTACTGTACTGGAATATTGGTAAAACTATACAGGAAGAAGTTGTAAAATATGATAGAGCTGAATATGGCGAACGATTAGTGAAAAATTTAGGAGAGCAACTAACCATTACTTACGGTCGTGGTTATGGCTATCGTAATCTTTTGCGAATGCTGAGTTTTTACAGGGATTTTCAAGATACTGAAATTGTGACAACACTGTTGTCACAATTGAGTTGGAGTCATATTTTAGAAATTTTAAAACAAAAAGAACCCATAAAACGAGAGTTTTACATTACTATGTGTAGCAACGAGGGCTGGAGTGTGCGCGAACTTAGTGGTAGAATAGATAGTATGCTGTTTGAACGTACTGTTATTAGTAAAAAGCCCGAAGACACTATTTACAACGACCTTAAAAAGCTACGAGATGAAAAAGAAATGAGTGTAGATTTGTTTTTGAAAGACCCTTATATGTTAGATTTTTTAGGCTTAAATGAAACCTATAACGAAGCCGATTTAGAAGCGACTATATTGGTAGAATTGCAACAATTTATACTAGAGTTTGGTAGCGATTTTGCTTTTATGGCACGTCAAAAACGAATAACTATTGACGAAGAAGATTATTACATTGATTTACTTTTTTATCACCGAAAATTAAAACGATTAGTAGTTATTGAATTAAAATTAGGAAAGTTTAAACCAGAACATAAAAGTCAATTAGAGTTATATTTACGTTGGCTAGATAAATACGAAAAACAAGAGGGCGAAAACACACCAATAGGCTTATTACTATGCTCCGAAAAGAGCGATAAAATGATAGAGTTATTGGAATTAGACAAATCGGGGATACACGTAGCAACTTATTTAACAGAACTACCACCATTAGCATTGTTCCAACAAAAATTACAACAATCAGTAATAGAAGCACAAAAAAGATTAAACACGCAAGCGAGTACTAAACAATAGCTATAACGTAAAATTCGAGCATAAATAGAGGTGGGTAATAAAACATTATTGAAGTTGTAATAAAATGAAAATAAACATAAATAAAAGATGCGCATTTTGTATTATGCTACTCATTTTTTTGACTAGTTGTATATTTGATGATAGGCGTTTTCTTTTCAAAAAAGAGTACAGTCAATTATTTAGCGCATATACAAAAAACGATACTATTTATTTTTCTTCAAAAAAAGGTGATCTTGACACATTTACGGTTTCTGAAATTAATACATTAAAAGTGTGTAGTATTATTACTCAAAATAAAAAATGCGTTACTGTTAAAATAAAACATTTACCTTTTAACAAATGGATACTTGGTGTTGAAATGGAACAAAATGGGACTTCAAAAAAGTTAGACCAAGAACTGATAACAGTTGAAAAAACGATGGGTAGCAACACTGATGATAAATATTTTATAGGGATTAACTATCGTAATTTTATAGGGGAAATAAATAATGTATCGAATGTAATATCTGACAATCGATTTTCAAAATTTGAAATTAAACAGTATTTTCAAGTCGTTAATCAAGCAGCTAATTGGGAACAATATCGTTTAGATTCAACGACAATAATTAAACTATTTTGGACTGAAAAATATGGTTTAACTGGCTATGAACTTCGAAATGGAGAAACATACGAGATAAAACCAAACTATCTACTTAAGACAACCACACAACCATGATATATCTAAAAAAAGTACTCCTAATAATTTTATTACTATGCATCGGCGTGTTTTTTCAATTGGTTTTTATAGGAACATCTCCTAAAATTTCAGAAAATGAGACTAACACACATTTTTTTCACTCTCTAAAAACAATAGGTGTAGAACTATGTCTTCTAATTTTAATACTTATAACTTTAAACAAGGTGGTGTTAAAAATGAACACTAAAAATATATTAGCCACTATAATTATTTTCATTTGTATTTATTGTTTGACATTTGTATATTTTTCTTACGATTATTATAAAATTAAAACCTAACCCTCTTAGCGATAGCATTCTCTTAATTAAAAAGATAAAGCATTCCTCTCCCAATCAAACCTTACAACATACATAATACAATAAAATGATATACCTAAAAAACTACATTAACGGAGAACTCTTAGAACCGCAATCTAAAACATATATAGACGGTTATAATCCATCAACAGGCAAGGTGTATAGCCAAATACCCAACAGCGATAGTGCCGATGTAGAATTGGCTATACAAGCCGCACAGCAAGCGTTTCCGCTATGGAGCAATACTCCCAAAGAACAACGCAGCAAAGTATTAATAAAATTAGCATCGCTTATTGAGCGCGATTTACCTCGCCTTGCATTAGCCGAAAGCATGGATAATGGTAAACCTTTAAAGTTGGCTTCAACGGTAGATATACCAAGGGCTGCGGCTAATTTCAATTTTTATGCAACAGGTATTTTGCATTACGCATCGCACAGCCATAGTATGGAGGAAGGTTTAATAAACTATACCCTGCGCCAACCTATAGGCGTGGTGGGTTGTATTAGTCCGTGGAATTTGCCTTTATATTTATTTACGTGGAAAATAGCACCGGCATTGGCTTCGGGCAATTGTGTAGTGGCAAAACCGTCGGAAATTACACCTATGACAGCGTATTTGCTAAGCGAATTAGCCATAGAAGCTGGCTTGCCTGCGGGCGTATTAAACATAGTGCACGGCTTAGGGCACACAGTAGGCGATGCCATAGTAGGGCATGATGATGTGCATGCCATATCGTTTACAGGTGGAACTACTACAGGCAAACACATTGCGGCTAAAGCCGCACCAATGTTCAAAAAACTATCGTTGGAATTAGGAGGTAAAAACCCTAACATCATATTTGACGATTGCGATATGGCACAAGCCGTAAAAACAAGTGTGCATTCATCGTTTGCTAATCAGGGGCAAATATGCTTGTGTGGTTCACGTATTTATGTACAAAAAAATAGTTACGAAAAATTTAAAGAGTTATTTGTAGCCGAAGTTAAAAAACTAAAAGTAGGCATACCTACCGAGGCTGTAAACCTTGGTGCAGTAGTAAGTGAGGCGCATATGCACAAAGTATTGTCCTACATTGAGCTAGCAAAAGAGGAGGGAGGAACTATACTTACAGGAGGTAATAGAGTGTTACTAGAGGGAGAATATGCAGGAGGTTATTACCTCCAACCTACTGTAATAGAAGGGCTTACACACACTTGCCGTGTAAACCAAGAAGAGGTATTTGGCCCTGTAGTTACCATTGAACCCTTTGACGATGAAGCCGATGCTGTGCGCAAAGCCAATAGCAC
>JACMRI010000135.1 GCA_014376525.1 Bacteroidia bacterium
GCCGTTTTACTTTCTCCAAAAATACCCGCCGAATAATCGGTGTTTCTAACAAAACCGTTTTGTAATGTTGCTAAACCAATTCCGTTGGTAATACCTTTAATACCGTAATTTTTTTTTGTATTATCAGTGGTTTCCCCTATAATTCCATATCCACCAAATGATTTTGCGTAAATTGCGGTATCAAAAGCAGAAGCTGGTAATACAGCTAATTTTACACCAGCATTAGTGTTTGAACTTTTTCCTAAATTTACATTATCTGTAGGTATTTTTTCAACAATTGTATTTCCCAATTTATCCCAAATACTTGCGCTTACAGGCGTAGTCCATGTAGGAGGACTTAATGGACCTGCACTTGTAAGTACGTCTCCCGTAGCACCTGCGTTTCCCCTTATTTTTAATTTGTCAGATAAATCTAAACTAATATAATTCCCTGCTAAGTTTTTACCCACAAATACATCACTATTAGTAAGTTTTAAACGTTCAATTGGTGTTGCGGAATTATCAGTAAAAAACATATCTCCTTGTGTACTAAAGAAAGAATTCGTGCCCGTAAATTTTGCAACGAAGCCACTTGTTACCGTTGCTCCTCCAAGTGTATTTGTTAACTGAAAGGTAGCGGAACTACCAGCTCCATTTATTACAAAATTGTTAAGTGGTGAAACTGTGTTCCAACCTATATTACCTGATGCAACTTCATGTAATTTTGAATCAACAAGATAAACCCCAGCTCCTTGTTTGGGTATACGATTGGGGGTTAAACTAGTTTTTAACGCAACACTTGTAGGGAAATCAGTCTCTGCTAATATTCTAAACGAAGGGGTACCTGCTGCGGTAGAAGGGGCTGCTAAAAAAGTATTTATTGGTTGTGTTTTTAAAACTGGAGTAATTGTTTTATTGCTACCTCCATTTACAGTAACATCATTATACAACAACGGCATCTTAAGGGTAATAGTATCAAATATTGGCAGTGGATTACTGTTAATTCCATTGATAGTAGTAGTTAAGTTTCCAGCAACTATTTTGTGTAAAATTCCATCTATTAAGCTAGTTGAATCATCTGTTTCTGTAAGATTAAAATTAGGACTATTTATTTTGCTTGATATAATATTTCCTATTCTTTTGAGTTTGTTTGAGCGTATAATCTTACCTTGGTCTTGTTTTCCATCTATCGTAATTCTCATATAATTACCTCCAATACTTGTTAGATCAAGGGAATCAATAGTTGCTTTTGGAGTATATACTGTAAAGTTAGGATACGTACCTCCTATTTGGGTTACATTACCAGTTAATGGAGTAAAAACCACCGTTTTATCCATTGCAGTATTATTAACAGTAAATGTTTTTACGTTACCTGTTGTGCTTGGACTTACGCTTACTCCTAAACCTGCCACTACTTTTACAATAGTATCTCTATTGGCAAAGTACGATAAATCTACAGTATTGCTTAATAGCTTTAATGTGTCATATATAGTTAATATGTTTGTGGTAGTATTCAGTTTTAACTTAGGCAATGGTGTGTATATGTAGGTTTTATTTGTAGTGTTGTTAAAGCGTACTCGTGTAATACTTTTAAGAGTGTCCTTAATAAAACTTTTTATGCTATCCTTAATATAAGCATCATCAATACTAAAATTAATATCGCTAGCTGTACTATTTATTTTTATACCATTACCTTGATTAAAATTAATATTATCGCCAATTCCATTTTTACTTAATGTAAGTGTGTTAGTGCTTGTATTTGTAATGGCTAAGTCTTGAGTTTTAGCCGTTATAGTGTACGTAGTACCTCCTCCAAGTGCTCCACCTGCTGTTGGTATTATTGCAAGATTATTATTATTACTAAAGGCAGTTATAATAGTGTCTCGTTTTACTAGAGGTATAGGTATTGAGGTCGTGCTGTTACCCACAGTTAATTCATTAGTTGTAGCATTAAAATTCAAATTAGCAATGTCATCGGCAACTTTTGCCTTATCTGCTTTATCACTATAAAAAGCATACGGTACTGTAACTAAACTAGATGTACTAACTGTTGTGTATAAAGTTCCGCCTGCGGTGTCAATACCAATTTTGAGTGTTGCGTTACCTTGTTCCCAAGGTAAATCTTTTAATTTGGTAATTGCAGACGATACTGTTCCTGTACCAATTTTTAAATTAGCTAGTCCAAACACATTGTTAATAGTATGTATCTGTGTTTCGGTATAATTACTACTACCTATATTAACTATAAATTGAAAACGAATTGTTTTTCCGTTGGCTATTAACGTACCATTAGTATTACGCACTACAGCTTGGTAGTTAATACTATCAGGCACTTGCGCATAACTAATATTAATTGTAATAAATGTTAGTGCTAAAGCGTAGATATATTTTTTCATAGGTGTTATATTTTTTTGTTTTTCTTTATATGTTTAAAAATAGTATAAAAAAACAAAATAGCAAAAAAAAAGATTTTTACTTTTAACAAAAAAACAAAGCTTTAAAATAAGAGTATGTTTAACACACTATCAAAAACTAAACAATGAAAAGAGTACTTATAACAGGGGCAGCAGGTTTTTTGGGTTCGCACTTATGCGATAAATTTATTAACGAGGGTTGCCACGTTATAGCAATGGATAATCTTATAACGGGCGATATGAAAAACATAGCGCATCTTATGCCATTGCCTCAGTTTGAATTTTATCACCACGATGTAAGTAAGTACATATATGTGCCTGGCGAGTTAGACTATATTATGCACTTTGCCTCGCCAGCATCGCCCATTGATTATTTAAAAATACCAATACAAACGCTAAAAGTATCGTCTTTGGGCACGCACAATGTACTGGGCTTGGCACATGCCAAAAAAGCGCGCATATTGGTTGCTAGTACTAGCGAAGTATATGGCGACCCTATAGTACATCCTCAAACTGAGGAGTATTGGGGCAATGTAAATCCTGTAGGGCCACGTGGTTGCTACGACGAGGCCAAACGTTTTATGGAAGCCATGACTATGGCATACCACAATGTGCACAAAGTAGAAACGCGTATAGTGCGTATATTTAATACTTATGGGCCACGTATGCGCTTAAACGATGGACGTGTACTACCTGCGTTTATAGGGCAAGCATTACGCGGCGAAGACTTAACTATGTTTGGCGATGGCTCTCAAACACGTTCGTTTTGTTATGTGGGCGACTTGGTTGATGGAATATATAAGCTTTTGTTGAGCGATTATAATTTGCCTGTAAACATTGGTAACCCCGACGAAATTACCATAAAACAATTTGGCGAAGAAATATTAAAATTAACAGGTGCTAATCAAAAATTAATAATAAAGCCATTACCAATGGACGACCCAAAACAGCGTCAGCCCAATATAGACAAGGCCCGCCAACTACTGGGTTGGGAGCCAAAAGTAAATCGTGCCGAAGGATTAAAAATAACTTACAATTATTTTAAAAGCTTATCGCACGACGAATTATTTAAAACCGAACACAGAAGTTTTTAAGTAATAAAGCTACTTTATATAGTTACGCTTAAAAAGCAATTTTTATACTTATAAAATTTACAATAATTACACTGTGTTTAAAACTTTAAAATACCATTCCCCATTTTTACAATAAGCACGGCTTGATGCTCGCTCCATACTTTTTTCATAAGTGTAGGTATTACTTGTGTTTGTATGTAATCAAAATCGCCAAACACTTGTGTGCTTAGTCCGTTGGTTACTACTTCTATATTTTGGAACTGATGTAGTTCGCTAATAAAATCTAACACTTCTGTTTTATAGCCATTTACCAAGGGGTATAGGCTTAATTCAAATGTTGCTTTCATACTATTTTTGTGAGGGATTTATAGTGTAGTTAATTATTTAATATCGCTGTAATTTTTGAATTTACAATTATTCTGTTAAAGTTAATTTTAGTTTAATACTATTTACAGCAGTAATAATATTTTCCATGGTAGTAGGCATTCCTACACTAAAGCGTATGCTTTGTTGTGCCAAGGTAGTAGATAAACCCATAGCCGTAAGCACGTGCGATGGTTCATTAACTGCACTTGTGCACGCCGAGCCTGTAGCTACACACAGTTGCGGAAACTTAGTAATAAACTTATTAGCAGTTATGTTTTTAAATGTAAGATTACTAGTATTTGGCAACCGATAGCGTGTACTACCATTAATAGTTACCAAGTTTTGAGCTTGTAATTGTTGTTCCAACATAGTGCGTAATTTGCTTGTGTGTATAGCATATTCCCACAAGTTTTGGGTGGCTAGCTCGCAGGCTTTTGCCATACCTATTATGCCTGTAGTGTTAAGTGTACCGCTACGCAAACCTCGCTCATGTGCACCTCCATAAGTAAATGGTGTTATGCTTACACGAGGATTTTTACGGCGTAAGTATAATGCACCCACACCTTTAGGACCATATAATTTATGTGCAGTTATACATGCAACATCAATTCCTAGTTCGTTTACATCAACGTGCATTTTGCCTATGGCTTGCGTGGTGTCGCTTATGAGTATAGCATTGTGCGCGTGAGCAATAGCAGCTATTTGTGTTATAGGTTGTAATACACCAGTTTCGTTATTAGCTAACATTATACACACAGCTATAGTAGTGGGTAATAGTGCTTTTTGCAATTGTTGTAAGTCTATCAATCCTTCAAAATCGACATCCAAATATGTAATGTGTGCACCCTGTGTACTTAGATATTTGCAGGTTGCAAGCACCGCTTTATGTTCGGTTTTGCAGGTTATAATATGATTTCCTTTTTCTTTGTATTGGTTGTAAATACCTATTAACGCCATATTTAAGCATTCGGTAGCTCCACTAGTAAAATAAATTTCTTGTGGTTCGGCGTTTAATATAGCCGCAACAGTAGCCCTGCACGTTTCTATCTCTTTACTTATGCTTATTCCTGCGGCATGTGTAAGGCTTGCTGCATTAGCGTACTGAGTAGTAAAATAGGGCAACATAGCTTTTAACACCGTTTCATTAACAGGTGTTGTAGCATTATAATCTAAGTAAATAGGTTGCATAATTTTGGTAATTTTTTATGGTGCTCAGATTCAACTTATAAACGCAACTTTAATAGTTAGCAAAAAGATTATTTTTTTAAGAAAAAGGAATAAAATAAAATTATTGAATTTTTATTTTGGGCGACGGATCTAATAAAACACCCACTCCCATAGTAGAACCTTGCCCTGGATGACGATGGATTATAAAATTTTGATTATCTGCATGCGCCCAACGAGAACCTAACACATCAATAAATTGTATATCGGCTGGTGCTCCAGGATTTTTTGTAAAATTAACATAGTTATTAAGCACACACGCATTTATAGTATTGCTGCCTGTAGAAATATGGTCGGCCGAATTTACTATAGATGCACTGAATGATAACGTAGGTGAATTTCCTCCTAAATAAAACAATGCGGGAATACCTCCTGTACCAATGGGTAAAAAGTCGTTATGCGTATGATTTATAAAAACTCCTCCAAAACTTAACACAGCAAACGAACTTATGTAAGCTCTAGCCGCATCTTTGTATGAAGTGCCTGCATACGAATATGTTCTGTTAACGGTCATATTTATTTGCGACGTGATGTTGGTTAAATTACTATTGCCTGTACCTGATATGGATACATATTGAAATGAGGCTAGTCCTATAGGTACATTCCATGTAAATGTAGAATTAGCTGGCAATACAAAACGAATCATTTTATATTTAGCAAGGTAAGGAATCATTTGTGTGCCAAGGTCTATACTTGTATTGGTAATATTTACTATGTGCTCATTACTATATGGGTTTAGCGTTTTATCTTCCTCTACATATAACTTACCATTTATTGTTAAACTACCTGGCACATTATTATACACATTGGTACTATTACTAATACCATTGCTGCTACTTGGTATAACGTTACCTGCATTATCAACAGAAAGAACCGTGGTTGAAGCCAATGTAACGTTGGAAATTGTGTATAAAATACCCGAGCTATAATCTACAAACAATAAATTACCACTTGCATCAAAATCTATTTGCGCTACGTTGCCCACACCAGCTACATATACTGTAGGTACGCCCAAACTAGACACTTTAAAAATAGTTCCTAAATTACTACCCGCATATAACTGTCCTGTACCATCAAACTTTATACTTTGCACCCCTGATACATTACTTGCAAATACACTACGTACACCAGCACTAGTAAATTTATATATCATACCACTCCCACAAGCATATAATACTCCTGAGTTATCAAATTGTATATCGGAGTAGTTTTCTAAGTCGCCATTAAATAAGGTAACAACACCTCCTTGTGTACTTTTCCAAATACGAGGGTCATAATAATTTCCATTAAA
>JACMRI010000136.1 GCA_014376525.1 Bacteroidia bacterium
AGTACTTGTCCCATTACTAAAAGTAAACTCTTCTATGCCAGGATAATAATCATAAGTATTTGTTCCCGATTCGTATGCACTTGTTGGCGGAGTCGAAAAAGCTTTTGTAACGTAACCTAAATTACGACTACCTGTTGAAATATTTAATTTATTAACATACGCTGGATTAGCTGTCCAAAAAATTAAGTATTTTGTACCCTCTGCCTTTAATGGAAGTTTATTTACTTGTGTTTCTTGTTTTTTACCTGATTTAGATGTCGCCTTTAATGTAACATCTACATACCCCTCTCCTTTATTAAAAGAATAAAAATTTCTAAATTCTATTATCACAAACTCTAAATTAGTACTTGTAGATTTTACAATCTCATTATAATTGTTTTTGGGATAATAACTCCACTCATAGCTATCAGCATTGGTAGAGGTGTTGGTTAGCCGCACGGTATCAAATATGCGGTATATTTCTTTATCAGCCGTAAATGAAGCTACAGGCTTTTTTTCGCAAGCGGTAAGTAGTGCTAGCAATAGTACGCTTAGTGCAAGTGTGTTTGTTGGTTTCATAATAGTTTGGGGTTAAAATTTATTTTAAAATTTTATAAAAAACCATAAAAGCCACGCAGTGCGTGGCTTTTAACTTTTAAGGTGCTTTACATTTTATGTGGGTTAAGCATTTTTAAGCCATTAATATTACTAAAATCTTTTTCGTTATTGGTAATAAGAGTATAGCCGTAAGCTACAGTAGTAGCGGCAATAATAGCATCGGGCGTTTTTATTTTCTTGCCTTTGCGTATGCTTACGCATTGCGCAATAACTTCGGGGGTAATTTGTACAACGATGCTATCGGCAATAAGTTCGTTTACGTTTTTAGTAGTGGCATCATCGGTATTCCAGCACAGTAATTCTATTTGTGTAATTATAGAAATATTTGGCGTAGCATCAATTGCGGAGTCCATCAAAGCCATACCAGCAGTGGGAAACGAAGCCGAAAGATAATCGGACACTACGTTGGTATCAATTAAATAGTGTTCCATTCGTTGCGCATTTGTTTAATGTGTTCGTTTAAATTTTGTCCTTGTTCTTTGGTTATACAACCTCTGTATTTGTCAGACAGTTTTATTTTTGGAAGTTCGGTTATCAATTCTTTTACTTCGTCGTCGGCATATAAAACTACTTCAATTCGTTTACCTACATAGTTGTTAGGTATAGGTATCATAAGCGAGATGTTTGATGTTTGGGGGGTAACGTGGGTGCGTATCATGTTTTTATTTTTTTAAATTATTTGTAAGCGGCTTGTGTTTTTACTGATGCAGGTAAATGGTCTATCGTATAGAGTATATGCACCTTATCGGTTTCGGGGAGTGCATCTATATCATTTAATCGTTTTAGCATTGCAGGATTTTTTAATAAACTAACTTGTTTAGTTTCTCCTAATAAAAAGCCTACAGTAGTGTCTAATTCGTCGGCTAATCGTTTTACGACATCAATAGTTGGCTTTACTTTGTCTCTTGCATATTTTTCTATAATAGAATGATTTGTACTAAGTGTTTTGGCTAATTCGCTTTGTGATAGCCCTTTGGCATCTCTGCACTCCCTTAATTTTTTTGCCGAAAGTATTCATTATATTGGTTATTTATGGTGTATAATTAATGTTATTTAACTAATAGCTCAAATATACGGTTCAAATATGAATAAAAAAAGTCAAATAAAATTTGTACCAATAGTCAAATAATATACTTTTAAACTAAATATAAACGGAAAATTATTTTTTAACCCATTTTACAATGACTTTCGCGGCGCATTCCACTAATCCTTTAGTTACTCA
>JACMRI010000137.1 GCA_014376525.1 Bacteroidia bacterium
ATTTAATTCATGTGTTTTAAGTGACGATAAAAACAATTGATTAGCATTGCTGACCACAGCAAAAGAGTCGTTTTTTGTTAGTGTATAGGAATTAATAATTGTGTCTAAATAAATTAATACATTACTTTTCTGACGTATATCGTATACCCCTAAAGCATTTGTGTTAAAGGTATTGTAAATTAAAAAATCTTCTGCATCTGTTATCAAAAATTTCTCTATCGTGTTTGCTATTTGAAGTACGTTAGCTTCATCTGATTTAAAGATTTTTTTAGCGCAATATTTATTTAATTTGAAATTATAATATATTGCCTGTGCTTGATTAATATTGCCCGCCTCAAACTCTTTCCAACCATCACAATAATATAAAACCTCATTTGTTTTAGAAACATTTATGTCTAACATAGGAAAACTACCCGATAAATTAATATCATTTTTATTTGTACCAAAAGGATGGTGGGTTATAGCGTGCCATTCCATTATAAAATCTAAATCATTAGTCCCATTCCTATATTTCATCACAACCTTATCTCTACGATTACGCTTTGAAGGCAAATAAGTAAACTTTGTTTGAGTATGATTTAATAATTTTTTGTTTAATGGATATTCGTGCAATTTATATTTATTATCAATTAAGCCTAACAAGTTATCATTAATTGCAAAACCTAAAAAAGGGATAGGGGAAACTCCAAATAATTCAAAGTTATTTCGCTCATTTATATTTAAAACAAACAACCGTTCATTCATTTTGTTTTGAGAAAAACTATATTGACTTAATAGGCAAATAATTAAAAAAAAATAGATTTTCATTTATTGACCTACGGTTGAATTAACTGTATTAACAACTACAGGTGGCGCTACTGTTGTTCTAACTATTGGTGTTGTTGGCGTAACAGGTAAGCCTGGACTACTAAATGATGGAGCTGCTGGTGTTACTGTTGTTGTTGAGGACACTTGTGTAGTTGTTACATTTATTGAATATGTGAATGTATCTGGAGTTCCAGTGGCGGCAGCAGTATTAGGAGTTTGACGTACTGTATAATTAGCCCCGTTCCCGCAAGTGTTCCATAGCTTATTATTAAATTGGTTGGCTCTCGCAAGTGTTAAGCTGGTTACTGAGCGGAGCCGAAGTATCAGCGTCACTTGTGTGTGTATATAGTAGAAGTCTGAGACTTCATTAAACTTTATTATCATTACTTTTTATTTTACAACAAAGCTACAACTCTTTTCATTGTAGTATTAATTTAAAATTAACACTACAATAAACCTCTGCTGTATAAAAGTCCCAACCGAAGCTTTTCTGCCGAGCTCACCAAACCAAAGTTTAAAACTTGTGGTGAGCGAAGCCGAACCATTAACATTGAGTAACAAGACGCCATTACTCCGTTTAATCTACGTAATAGCTTAACACTTGAAACAGCACCACCAACTATTTAAACGTTGGAACACTTACAGCAACAGGGGTTTATCCATAGTTTGAGCACCTAAGTTTAAACTTACAATGCCAGCTAAAGCTGCAATAAATACTTTTTTTTTCATTAGGTCGTTTTTGTAATTAATATTTATGTGTTTAATACATGAATGTAAAAATAGTATTTGAATTCGCTTATATAAACTACTCCTTAATTATCATACGTTAAATAAAAATATGTCAATAACGAAAAAAACTATGCTTTATAATAACAGTTTTACATAAGGGGTTTTGAAATTTAAAAGTATCTTATAAAAATAATAAAATTTTACTATTACCCTATTTACTCACATTACAATGCTAATAACAATTATATTAAACAGCATAAAAACAAAGTAAAACCGTTATTTTAGCTTGATGCGAAAAAAAATTATTGCCGCCAATTGGAAAATGAATTTGCACGTAGCTCAAGCAGGCGAGTTACTTGCACAACTAGCTACTATACCCACCCATGCTACTACTCAAGTAATAGTTGCGCCTGCCTATGTGTATTTGGCACAAAGTATTAATCAGTTATCGCACACTACTGTACACGTAGCTTCGCAAGATGTATCTGCCCACAATAACGGCGCATACACTGGCGAAGTAAGTGCAAGTATGCTTGCTCAATTAGGCGTGCAATACAGTATTATAGGGCATTCGGAGCGTAGACAATATTACCACGAAGACAACGAACTATTACTTAACAAAATAAATAGATGCTTGGAACACAACATTAATGTTTTATTTTGCGTAGGCGAACACTTAGTACAACGCAATAGCAACACGCATTTTGCTATTATAAAAGCTCAGCTTGTACATACCGTTTTTAAATTAAGTGAAGAAGAGTTTGCTAATATAATAATAGCCTATGAGCCTGTATGGGCCATTGGAACTGGGATTACAGCCACTACACTGCAAGCACAAGAAATGCACGCATACATTAGGGGCTTAATAGTTGAGCGTTATAATAATATTGTAGCACAACATACACACATAATTTATGGCGGTAGTTGCAATGCTATTAATGCCTCCGAACTATTTGCTTGCGCAGATATTGATGGTGGATTGATAGGAGGTGCATCACTCAAAATAGAAGATTTTACTACTATAGTTAAATCTGTATAAAAAAATATTACTCTATACATTACAACAATTACACAATGAATACCAACAAAACGTTTTTATTATTTTTTATACTTAGCTTACTTACTTATGCTTGTGTACCTCGTTCCAAAAAACTACCTAACAATGTAGTAACTCTTGGAATACCCGACAAAGCAAAAGACAAGCATAAAAAAATAGAGCAAAGCACTGCTATACCTATATTTAACACGGACTGGAAAAATGCGCATGTTAAAAAAACTTGGACAGATTCTGTATTTACAACACTTACACTCGAACAAAAAATAGGGCAACTATTTATGGTAGCAGCATTTAGCAATAAAGATGCAGCGCACAAAGCCGAAATAACCGACTTAGTAGCCAACTACCACATTGGCGGCTTAATATGGATGCAAGGTGGTCCTGTGCGTCAAGCGCAGTTGTGTAACTACTATCAATCCATAGCTAAAGTACCCTTATTAAATAGTATAGACGGCGAATGGGGACTAGCTATGCGCTTAGATAGTACAACAAAATTTCCAAAACAAATGACTTTAGGTGCATTGCAAAATGACTCGTTAATATACAGTATGGGGCAAGAAATAGCCCGCCAATGCAAGCGTATAGGGCTTCAGCTTAATTTTGCTCCTGTGGTAGATATTAATAACAATCCTAAAAATCCTGTAATAAGCAACCGCTCATTTGGCGAAGATAAATACGCTGTAACCCGCAAGGGAATTGCTTATATGAAAGGTATGCAAGACCATGGTGTAATGGCTAATGCAAAACATTTTCCTGGGCACGGAGATACTGATGCCGACTCGCACTTAACTTTACCTATAATAAATGCGACTAAAGAACGTATAGATAGTTTGGAGTTATATCCGTTTAAAGCCTTGATAAAAGAAGGATTGAGCAGTACTATGGTGGCGCATTTATTTATACCTGCTATTGATAGTACTAAAAACCAAGCCTCTACATTAAGCACTAAAGTAGTAACTGATATACTTAAAAAAGAGTTAGGGTTTAAAGGTTTAATATTTACTGATGCCCTAAATATGAAAGGGGTAAGTAGTTTTTATGCACCTGGAGAGGTTGATTTAAAAGCTCTTAAAGCAGGTAATGATGTATTGTTATTTGCAGAAAATGTACCTAAGGCAGTAAGCAAAATTAAAGAAGCGTTGTTAGATTCATCATTGAGTATTGATGTTATAAATGAACGTTGTTACAAAATACTCAAAGCAAAAGAATGGAGCGGGCTTAACCACTATGCACCCTGTACTATTGAAGCACTTAATACAGAGTTAAACACACCACGTGCAGCTACTATTGTACGAGATATTATTAGAGGGTCTATTACTGTTTTAAAAAATGAAAACAATATACTACCCCTAACACACTTAGATACGCTGCGCATAGCGGTAGTGGCAATTAATAGTAAAAAAATAAATACGTTTCAAAACCGATTGGGCGATTATGCCGTAGTGGATAATTTTATATTTGATGATAAAGCCACGCAAACCGCACAAGACACGCTATTGCAACGCTTACGCAATTATAATTTGATAATAGCTGCCACGTTTGATATGAGTAATAAACCCGATAATAATTTTGGAATAACAAAACGTGTAAACGAATTTTTGGACAGTGTAAGCTTACAACACCCAAGTATATTGTGCGTGTATGGCAATGCCTATAGCTTAAGTAGAGTTAAAAGTATAGCGCAATTTAAAGGGGTATTACTAAGCTATCAAGATACTGACCCCACACAAGACTTAACTGCACAACTAATTATGGGAGCCTTTGGTAGCAAGGGACGCCTACCAGTAACTGTAAGTGATGATTATAAATTAGGTGCTGGCATTAACACATTGGGCAACATACGATTGAGTTATGCTACCCCACAAGAAGTTAATGCTAACAAAACCATGCTAGACAAAATAGATAGCATTGCATTAGCTGCAATTGCTGGACACGCTACACCAAGCTGCCAAATATTAGCTGCTAAAAATGGAAAAATATTTTATCAAAAAGCATTTGGAACCCCTACCTACGAAAGCAAACAACGTGTAACCAACAACGATGTATATGATATAGCATCAGTTACTAAAATTACCGCATCATTGCCATTAATACTGCAAATGGTAAGCAACAACGAATTTACCTTAGATAGTAAGTTAGGCGAAATTGCTTATATGGAACTTACTAACAAAAAAGAATTAACTATACGTGAGTTACTAGCTCACCAAGCAGGTTTGCCTGCGTGGATACCTTTTTACAAAGCTACATTAGGTAGTAATACTGTGTATTCTACTATGCAAAATACCGACCACTTACAATCTGTAGCCAATAATTTATTTATACAAAATACTTATGCCGACAGTATTTATACGTGTATATACAATTGTAAACTTACCGAAAAACCAAAATATGTATACAGCGATTTGGGTTACTATTTGATAAAAAAAGTAATAGAAACAAAAACCAATAAAAGCTACGAAACACTCACCAAACAGCGTTTTTATTGTCCATTAGGCTGTACTACTACAGGTTATAATCCATTGTTGCGTATGAACGAATTAAGTATTATACCAACTGAGAGCGACACCGTTTGGCGTAAGCAATTGGTACAGGGCTATGTGCACGACCAAGGCGCAGCAATGCTTGGTGGTGTAGCAGGGCATGCAGGTATATTTAGTAATGCTAATGATTTAGCTAAAATAATGCAACTGTATTTAAACAAAGGAGAGTATGGCGGTCAACGCTACTTTAGCGAATCTACTTTTAACGAGTTTAACAAAATACAATATCCAACTAATGATAACCGACGTGGCGCTGGCTTTGATAAGCCCGAAATAAATCCAAAAAAAGATAGCCCATGTACACGCTTAGCTAGTGCCGAAAGTTTTGGACATAGCGGTTTTACTGGTACTTATGTGTGGGCCGACCCCAAAAATGGATTAGTATATGTTTTTCTAAGTAACCGTGTATATCCAAGTGCAGAAAACAAAAAATTAATTACCGATAATGTGCGTACCAAAATACACGAGTTGTTTTACAAAGCATTTGAAAAATAAATTTGTACGAATTTTAACCGCATATTTTTGTTAAATTTACATTGTAATTATTTTTCAACTACTGATTAATCGCCATTGGAAACCCAACCCAAAAATAGAATAAACAAATTGTTGCAACGTCTCAAAATCAAACATCGCTTGGTGTTAATGAATGATGATACGTATGAAGAAAAATTTTCGGCAAGTCTAACTCCGCTCAATGTGTTTGTAGTAGGCGTGTCTGGTGTATTTTTACTCATTTTTTTAACCACTTATCTTATTGCATTTACTAATCTTAAAGAGTATATACCAGGGTATAGTAACGATGTAACCATTAGGCGTAAACTAATGAATGTAAACACACGTTTAGACTCGTTACAGGAAGTTATGACGCTTAAAGATGAATACCTTAACAACATATTGCAAGTAGCACAAGGTACTGTAAAACGCGATGCTAACGATTACAAACGAGATAGTGCCAAAAATTACGAAGGCATAAAACTATCTGCCAATGCCGATGATGCTAAGTTACGAAAGGAGTTGGAAAGTAACGAAAACAACTATTCATTAAATGTTGGGAGTGATGTAGTTACCAACGATTTAAAAGAACTTCTGTTTTTTAAACCCTTAGCAGGCATCGTTACCGATAAATACAAATCTACCCACAACCACTACGGAATAGATATTGTAGCACAAAAAAACGAAGCTGTAAAAGCAACTTTATCGGGTACGGTACTTATTGCTAACTGGACTTTAGAGACAGGCTACGTTATACAATTACAACACAGCAACGACATTATAAGCGTGTATAAACACAATGCTACTTTACTAAAAAAAGTAGGCGATAAAGTAAAAGTAGGCGAGGCTATTGCTATAGTAGGTAACTCTGGCGAGCACAGCACTGGTCCACATTTACACTTTGAAATTTGGCGTAAGGGCGAGGCTTTAAATCCTGCTAAGTACATCTCGTTTTAATAATGCATTTTAATTTATTTATATGGCAACTGCCTCAACTTGTTATTGGGTACATTTATTATATATGTATACCAAAAACAAAAATTGCAACGGTAAATAATAACACTATAATATATACTACTACTATGCAGGCCAATGCGGGTATGTCGTTAGGTAAATATGTTTTTGTAGGTGCTAAAAGTAACAGAGCTACCGTATTACATGAATTGGGACATACTATACAAAGTAAGTATTACGGTTGGTTCTATTTATTTTTAATAGGCATACCAAGTCTTATACGAGCAATAGTATTTAAGTACAAATGGAAACGTGGCAATTGGTACACCAAAAATTATTATGCAGTATGGTTTGAGCGGCAAGCTAGTTTATTAGGCTATACGTGTTATGGAAATTATAAACACACATAGAGTAATTGTTTTAAAAAAATAAAAAAACCTAACAAATAATTTGTTAGGTTTTTTTATTAATGCAATACAAAAAATCTTATTGTTCTATTCTTAAGTTTCTATCGTTAGAGTAAACTGCTTTAAGCATTTTTGTTCTATTAACGATTGATGGCTTTGTAAACTTTGTGCGAGCACGTAGTTGACGAACAACTTTAGTTTTTTCAAATTTCTTTTTAAATTTTTTAAGGGCTTTGTCTATTGGCTCGCCTTCTTTTACTGGAATAATTAACATTTTACGAATTTTGGTTTTTAAATTTTATTGATACAAATATAGTCTTTCTATTTAGTTTTACAAATTTGTTATTCACAAATTTGTAAAACTGTTTAAACCTTATTTTAATATATCTCTCGATATAACTAATTTTTGTATTTCGCTTGTACCTTCTCCTATGGTACATAATTTACTGTCTCTATAAAACTTCTCTGCAGGAAAATCTTTGGTGTAACCATAACCTCCAAATATTTGTACGGCTTCGGTAGCGCAATATACCGCCACTTCCGAGGCATAGTATTTTGCCATTGCCGATTCTTTATTTAATGGCTTATGATTGTTTTTTAAATCGGCAGCTTGGTATATAAGTAATTCGGCAGCTTCTATTTTGGTAGCCATATCAGCCAATTTAAACGCAATGGCTTGAAACTGAGAAATTGGTTTCCCAAATTGCTCACGCTCTTTACTGTATTTAACAGCCGCATTGTATGCCCCTTTAGCAATACCTAATGATAATGATGCTATAGATATACGCCCACCTTCCAATACTTTCATGGCTTGTATAAATCCATCGCCTATATTACCCAACACTTGCGACTTGTGTATACGGCAGTTATCAAAAATCATTTCGGCGGTTTCGCTTGCACGCATACCCAATTTATTTTCTTTTTTACCTCCGCTAAAGCCTTTAGTACCGCGTTCTATAACAAATGCAGTAATACCACGAGAGTCTAACAAATTACCCGTACGTGCTAGTACCACAGCTACATCACCAGTAATACCGTGTGTTATCCAGTTTTTGGCACCGTTAAGTATGTAGTCATCGCCATCTTGTACTGCTGTAACCTGCATACGCAAAGCATCACTACCTGTGTTGGCTTCGGTTAAGCCCCAAGCGCCTATCCACTCGCCTGTAGCTAGTTTTGATAAATATTTTTTCTTTTGTTCCTCTGTACCAAAATACATAATATGCCCAGTACACAACGAGTTGTGCGCCGCCATACTCAAGCCAATAGAACCGCATACTTTGGCTAGTTCTTCAATAGCTACTACGTATTCCATGTAGCCAAAGCCGCTACCGCCATACTCTTGTGGCACAAGCACGCCCATAAGCCCAAGTTCGCCCATTTTGGTAAATACCTCACGAGGAAACTCTTGGCTTTCGTCCCACTCCATCATTTTGGGTTTAATGTGTTGCTCAGCAAATTTTGCAGCCATATCGGCTACCATTTTTTGATTTTCGGTGTAGTTAAAGTTCATGTTTTTTTATTATTTTAATAATGCGTTTGGAACAAATACTTGAATAGCGCTAGTGTCTTTATTTATGTGGTATTGATAGGTATTCAACAATTTATAATCTGTAGGGAAATTAATATTTATGCTTTTTAAATATTCTGTAAATTTAGCAGATATTCCTTGTTTATTGCTTAAAAAAAACAACATTTTGTTTTTTAACTCCAAATTAGTTTTGGCTATAATTTTACAATTTAAAGTTGAAAACATTTCATTGCGTTTACTTAACTCCATTTTATCCACAGAAACTGCATTGTTTAAATATGTTAAATTGCCTGTATACCAGCCACAACTAGGTGTTATCCCATTTAATAAATAGGTAATTCCAATATATTCAAAATGAGAAAATACAGGCATGTTAGCTGAATAACTTGTATGTAAATTTAAATCGGTTTTAATAGTATTAACTAAATTATTTAGTGAAGAATCTATATAAAATATACTTCCTCCATTATTTAATGTAACAGGAACATTTTGGTGTAACAAATTACCATTTAATCTGTACGGATAGTTTACTATACCAGTGTAAATTTGGTTAAAAACTATTAGTGATAAGCATAAAGAGGTAACAACAAGCGGTATGCTACTATTTATTTTAAGCTCTATTAGGCATAATGCACTCCATATTAATATGCTCCAAAATACCATATAAAATATAATTTGAATCATAATATTATTGTATGTTCCCAATGCACCTATAAACGGAAGTAAAAAAAACAAAGCTCCAACAAGCATTAACTCTATAATTAGTTGTTTGTTGTTTGACTTAATAAATAGGAGTATAAAACCCATTAGGGTAGTAAGCAATAAAAAAAGCAGATAAGGTACCACAATTAAATTAGTATTAAATGTACCACCATTAAGATAGCTATTCAGGTACAAAAAAACTGTTAAATACAGTATTGCCAAAGTGTATATCGTTATAAATATAATTTTCCATTGCTCTTTTATGACATTTACTAAACTTAAAAACGATATTATTACAAACAAACCTATTATTAAAGCATATTTAGTTATACACTGTTCAAATAAAGAATAAAAACTGCTAAAATAGCCAGATAGTAATGTAGTTACATGGTACGCTTCATTACTCATTGCCTTTATAGAATATAAGTAATCATTTAAAAGTACGCTCAAACTGTTTAATGATTTAAAATAGAGTACTAAGAATAAAGAAATACCAATAATAAAACATACTATTTTGTAAAATAGTTTGCGTAAAGCAGTAATATAAGGTAATGTGGAAAACAATTTAACAAGATAAATAAACGCTAAGCCAGGAAATAAGACCATTGCGTTAGAAAATTTAACAAAAAAAAGTGCTGCAAATACAATTCCTAATAACACAAAATTTACGCTACAAATAACAGCAGTACGAGTAACTGGATCGCCTATTTTGGAATAATTGTATAAGAACAATCCTATTAATAATTCTATTAAAATTAGTGAAGTAGTATTGTAAGATAAGGTTTGCGGACCAAAAGAATAGCTTGACAAAGCCATAGTGGTAAAAAAAATAAAAGGCAAAAAAAAACTTTGCTTATCTCTATTAAACTTTATTAATATACTGTTTAACCAACTTGTAAAACCTACAGAAAGTACAAGGGTAACAAAAACAGTAAGTAACAAACGGATTAATCTAATTTGTACAATTCCAAGATAATTAACGTTAAACAATTTAAGTAAAAGCAATTGATAATTAGAAAACAAAAATTTTACTTCATAGGGATATTTGTATCCCATCAAATAAAATGATTCGTCAGTTATATCAACGCCTTTATTAGAAGACCATAACAATAAAATTATAATACCTAACAAAGGCAGTATCATTAACGTTATAATTAAATTGCTTAACCTAAGTTTTTGAAACATATTTAAGAGGTTTTTAGAGTTATAAAAACTTTAAAAAAATAAGAACAATATTGTTAAACCTCCAACTTACTCAACGGTTCTATCAGTCTATTAAACACAGCATCTACAGTACCTATACCATCTACGCCTATGTATTTGTTTTGGGTTTGGTAGTAGGCTTTTACGGGCATAGTTTCGTTGTTATATACATCTATGCGTTTTTGTATTACTGAAGGCTCAGCATCATCGGGGCGGCCACTTGTTTTTGCACGTTCGGCAAGGCGTGTGCGTAGTTCGGGCTCTTGTACCTCAAGGGCTAACATAAGTGTAATGCTTGTGTTTTTGGTGGCCAAAAAAGCATCTAAGGCGTGTGCTTGTGCTTTAGTACGCGGAAAACCGTCAAATATATACCCCACGGTGCTGTTGGCTTTGTTTACTTCGGCCTCTAGCATTTGTATTGTTACTTCGTCGGGTACTAACTTACCATGATCCATATAGCTTTTAGCTAACTTGCCAAGTTCGGTTTCGTTTTTAATGTTGGCTCTAAAAATATCGCCAGTAGATAAATGTTTAAAATTATATTTAGCTATAAGTAATTCGCTTTGTGTGCCTTTGCCTGCGCCTGGAGGGCCAAATAATACTATGTTTAACATTTTGGTTTGGTAAATTATTGTTTTATTAATAAAATTATAATTCTGAGCTATTGTATTAACTGATAAATATTAGGCAAGTTGCGACCAAGTCCATCATAATCTAAACCAAAACCTACTACAAATTTGTTAGGAATGGTTATAGCGGTATAATCTATAGGGTGTGCTTTTTCGTAGGCTTCGGGCTTGTATAAAAGCGTGGCTACTTTTACAGATGCAGGTTCGTGTATTGCTAATGCTGCAAAAAGTGCATCTATGGTATTACCAGTATCTACTATATCTTCCAACACTATTACATGGCGCCCTTTTATATTTTCGTTAAGTCCTATGAGTTCTTTAATAGTGCCTGTGGTTGCTGTACCTTCATACGAGGCTAGTTTTACAAACGACACTTCGCATTCGCCAGTGTAGTGGCGCAACAAATCGGCAGTAAACATAAATGAGCCGTTTAGGACACTCAAAAACAAAGGACGCTTACCTGCATAATCAGCAGCAATGCGATGTGCAAGGCTTGCTATGGTTTCTACAATATCCTTTTGGTGAATATATAAATCAAATGTTTTATCGTGTAACGAAACTACGTTGGACATTGTTACTTTTGTATTAAGATTAGGGTTTAAAAATACGTTATTATTTAATTCGCACCATACAAAATGTTACACAATTTATCACAACTCCAACTTGGGATTTTAGGCGGCGGTCAGCTTGGGCGTATGTTTATACAAGAAGCCTTAAACTACAACATAACTACCCACATATTAGATGCCGATGCTAACGCTCCAGCCAGTGTAATTGCTAGCTCGCATACGTTGGGCAACCTCAACGATTATACCACTGTATATAACTTTGGTAAAACGGTAAATGTACTTACCATTGAAATAGAACATGTAAATGTGCAGGCATTGGAAGCGTTAGAAAAAGAAGGTATAACCGTATATCCGCAACCTGCGGCACTTAAAACTATACAAGACAAAGGCTTACAAAAGCTATTTTACAAGACCAACAAACTACCCACCGCCGATTTTTATTTAATAGATAAAAAAGAAGATTTGTATAACTATCAGCATTTATTTCCTATGATGTTGAAATTGCGCAAAGGTGGCTACGATGGCAAAGGAGTAATGCTAATGCGCACTGCGGCGGATATTGCTAATGCCTTTGACGGACAATGTGTGCTTGAAAAACTCATTGATTTTGAAACCGAAACCGCAGTAATAGTAGCACGCAATGCTAATGGCGAAGTAAGTACATTTCCTATGGTGGATATGGATTTTAACCCTGATGCTAACTTGGTGGAGTTCTTGTACTCGCCCAGTAATTATAGTAGTTTGGAAGAAAAAGCAAAAGCCTTGGCCGTACAAATAATTACCGATTTAAAAATGGTAGGCATACTTGCTGTGGAATATTTTGTAACCAAAACAGGCGAACTATTAATAAACGAAATTGCGCCACGTCCGCACAATAGTGGGCATCATACCATTGAAGCATGTTACACATCGCAGTACGAACAACACTTGCGTGCTATACTTAACTTGCCACTTGGCAACACTAATTTAATACAACCTGCCGTAATGGTAAATGTGCTTGGAGCGCGAAATTACAAGGGAAATACAATAGTAGAGGGCATTAACGAACTATTAAAACTTAAAGGGGTATATTTACATTTGTACGGTAAAAAAACATGTAGCCCAATGCGCAAAATGGGACATATAACCGTAATAAATGAAGATATAGCAGTAGCAAAACAACTTGCCAAGCAAGCCAGTAAATTGTTGGTAGTACGAGGGGAGGAACAATTACGAATTACGAATTAAAAATGAACAAAATAGCCGTACACAGCGCATACATCACATTATTACACAACAAAATAAAAGTGCTTAATAACGAGTTGGCAGCCCTGCTAAGCGATGCCGAAAACGAAACCAAAAGTTCTGCAGGCGATAAGCACGAAACGGCAATATCATTGTTGCAATTACAACAAGAAAAAATAAGTTTTCAGCTCAATGATGCGCACATACAGTTGCAAGCATTACAAAAAATAAATCCCGAAACTATTGCCAATACTGTAGCTGTGGGGAGTTTGGTACTTACCAACAAGGGGTATTTGTACATAAGTTTAGCATTAGGCAAAATTATAATTGATGATGCGCCCATAATGGCAGTATCGCCACAATCCCCTATTGGCATAGCCCTTAAAGGACATAGCGCTAATAGTAAAGTAATGTGTAATGGTATGGAATTTATTATTTTAAGTACGGAGTAAAAATAATTATGAATTAGAGGGCTTATCTTTTAATTTTTAAAATTTAAACTATAATACATCGTATATAAATTTGAAAACAGTTCTAAAGAATGTTTATCGCTATCCGAATAAAATCTAATTAATCTAGACCAATCTACATCGTTTTTAGATTCAAAATGCTTATTTACATAATCTTCAAAGTTTGAAAAAAAAGTAGTCAGTTCATCACCAACTTCATTATTTAAATGAGCGCCTTGTTGGTAACCAAAAAAAATAAAATGTAAATCCTCTACTTTGTTAATACCAAACATAGCTGGGCGTCGCAATATATGTTCAATTAAATCATTTAGTTTTTGTATGTTTTTGATTTCGTATTTAATTCAAAATAAATATCAATATAATTAGCGTCGCCTTTTTCATTAGGAAAGTCCTTTTGCCGCTCTGAAATAGAGAATGTTTTTACCAATGGTAAATATATCAAATTATATTTTTTTAGGTAAGCACAGTTCAATGCGGAATAACTATAATTGGACAAAGCATCATATTTTAAAGCCTTGCAACTTATGCTTATCGATTTTAAATTAGGGTTTGATTTTATTAATTGAAATACAATATAATTGATTTCACTCGTAGAATCTTTAGTCTCAAAAATCGCATAGTTTTTGAAACGGACTAAAAAACTATTCCTATGCTTAAAAACGAGTAAAGAAAATGAATCTTTTTTTTGAATTTGAAAATCTTTAATGTTAGATTTTAACGCTAAAAATGAATCCAATTCTATCTGACTATAATTCGTTGCCTCGTGATAAAACAATGTAGTTGTAGAGTCATTTTTACCTATTAATTGGGCTTTACAATCAATAAAAAAAACAAGGCTAAATAATATTGATATTTGTATTTTTAGATTCATTATTTATGTGTCAATTTTGCGAAAATGTTTTATAAAATTTACAAACGTTTTAATTTCTCATCTCACTCAGAATTTAGCTGTTATTGAAGTCACCGACTTCTCTATATACACACACACAAGTGACGCTGAAAAAACTTAACACTTTCTAGAACACCACCAATTTAAATGATAAACATATATAACACTTACAGGAACAAAATTGTATTGTAGTTATTTATAATGCCCTTTAAGCGCATAAATAATAATAGTATCATCTTTAACCATATATACTATTCTGTTGGGTAGGTCTATTCGTCGCGACCATTTTCCTGTAAGGTCGTGTTTTAATGCTTCGGGTTTACCAATACCAGTGTAAGGATTTTCGGCAATTGCAACAACCAGTTTTTCAATTTTAGCAAGAATGGCTTTATTGCCTGATTTTTGCCAAAATGCAAGATGTTCTTGAGCAACAGGAGAAAGTTTTACTTGCATAAATTTTGAAATTCCGTCATACTCATTTTTTTTCCTTTGCCGTTTTTAATGTCTTTGTCGGCTTGCTTTATCATATCTACGTATTCCGTATTGTAGGGTTTATCTTTGGTAGCTTTTTCAAACTGTATTTTCAACAAATTCATTACCGCTTCAAACGCACTTATTTGGTCGGGACTTTGCGGGTGTACTATGTATATTGGTTGGGCTTTCATGGTATTAAAATTTTAAAATGTACTAAATGTTGTTGAGTTTAATAAACATAACAAATATAATTACAATCCCCAACACTCACAATAAAAACTCAACATTACTACTATTTGCTACTAAGGCTTAGTCGCACGTAATTGATTTTAAACGCAATTCATAATTTTTAATTAGTAATTACTCTTAACTTCGCAACTCTAAATAAAACACACCATGGCTCAACAATTTAAACGCTACACCCTTACTGCCGCTTTGCCTTACGCTAACGGACCCAAACATATTGGTCACCTTGCGGGTGCATATTTACCTGCCGATGTATATGCACGCTACTTACGTGCCCAAAAACGCGATGTAGTATTTGTATGCGGTAGCGACGAACACGGCACTGCCATTGCCAACCAAGCAATGAAAGAAGGTACCACACCACAAACTATTATTGATAAATACCACGAGTTAAACAAAAAATCGTTTGAAGAACTGGGTATTTCGTTTGATATATTTCACCGCACCAGTTCCCCATTGCACCACGAAACAGCGCAAGAATTTTTTACTAATTTGAATGATAGAGGTTTACTTACCGAAGAAGTTTCGGAGCAATATTATGATGCTAAAGCCGAAGCATTTTTGGCTGACCGCTACATATACGGCACTTGCCCCAATTGCGGGCACGACCATGCCTATGGCGACCAATGTGAAAAGTGTGGTAAGAGTCTTAGTCCGTTGGAATTAATAAATCCAAAATCAACATTAACTAACGAAAAACCAGTAATGCGCAGTACCAAACATTGGTATTTGCCACTAGATAAATACGAACCGTTTTTGAGAGAATGGATTTTGGAAGGACATAAAAACGACTGGAAAACCAACGTATATGGGCAATGCAAGAGTTGGATAGATGGTGGACTGTTACCACGTGCTGTTACGCGCGATTTGGATTGGGGTATAAAAGTACCTGTAAAAGATGCCGAGGGTAAAGTGCTGTATGTGTGGTTTGACGCACCTATTGGCTACATTAGCGCAACCAAACAATGGGCTATTGATAATAATAAAAATTGGAAAGATTACTGGCAAAGCCCTGATAGCAAGCTAGTACATTTTATAGGTAAGGATAATATTGTGTTTCATTGTATAATATTCCCAGCAATGTTGCACGCCCACGGCGATTATATATTGCCGCAAGATGTACCAGGTAATGAGTTTATGAACCTTGAGGGCGATAAAATGAGTACAAGCCGTGGCTGGAGTATTGAGATGCACGAGTACCTGCACGACTTCCCTAATCAGCCCGATTTGCTACGTTTTACGCTCATGAGCATATTACCCGAAACTAAAGATAGCGAGTTTACTTGGAAAGATTTTCAGGCAAAAACCAACAACGAATTAGTAGCCATATTTGGTAATTTTGTAAACCGTACGGTAGTACTTACCGAAAAATATTTTGACAGCAAAGTACCCGAAGCTACCGATTATACTAAGGAAGATTTAATAGTGCTACAATCTATAGAAGCTATTGTAACCCGCATAGAACAAGCTATTGAGGGCTACCGTATGCGTGAGGCTATGGCCGAAGCGCTAAATTTGGCACGTTTGGGTAATAAATACTTGGCAGATAACGAACCTTGGAAATTAATAAAGACAGATGAAAAACGTGTAAAAACCATTATGAATATTTCGTTGCAATTGTGTGCTAGTTTAAGCATTGCTTGGGAACCATTTTTACCATTTAGCACATTAAAACTTAAAAAAATGTTGGGTTTTGATGGTACTGCATGGCATTTGGCAAAACAAACCAATAACTTAGCCACAGGACATATCATAACTAATACTGGTTTGTTATTTAATAAAATAGAAGACACACAAATAGAACTACAAGTGCAAAAACTAAAAGCAAAAGCTGAGGCAATAGCAATAGCAACTAAAGTAATAGCGCCCATAAAACCCAACGTTACCTTTGACGATTTTAGTAAATTAGACATACGCATAGGCACAATACTGGAAGCCGAACGTGTACCTAAAACCGACAAATTATTAAAACTAAAAATAGATACGGGCATTGACCAACGCACAGTAGTATCGGGCATTGCGGGTAGTTACGACCCCAAGGATATTATAGGGCAACAAGTAAGTATATTGGTAAACCTCGAACCTCGCACAATAAAAGGCATTGAAAGCCAAGGCATGATACTAATGACCGAAAACATCGCAGGCAAACTAAGTTTTGTAGCCCCTACCAATACTGATGTAGAAATTGGAGCAGAAGTACGATAAAAAATAAGTATATTATATATTTGTGTTGCACCGTAATTTAATCTAATTTAAAATATGATAAACGATACAATACCATTAGGTGGATTCAAGTCATAAATGCAACATTTTTAATTTTTGAAAACAACCTACACATTATGAATGTAAACACCCCTAATAAAGCACTATTATATAGCGTAATAAGCGCACTACTCCTATGTGCAGCTTGGCCCGTAGTAGGGTTTGCACCACTTATATTTATAGCATTTGTTCCATTATTAATAGTACATAAATACTGTGTAGATAACAACAAAACATTTTTTTGGTATGCACAACTTACCATGCTACTATGGAATTTTATAATCAACTATTGGGTATGTTACGCCGAAGTTACCGCAGGTATATTTGCCAGTATTGCTAATGCTTTGCTAATGGCTACGGTGTTGAATGTTTTTAGTTGGAGTTATCGCAAATTAAGAACAGAATTTACACTATGGCTATTGCCAGCGTTATGGATTAGCTTTGAACACTTACACCTACACTGGGATATTACGTGGCCATGGCTTACACTAGGTAACGTATTTAGTGAGTATGTACCTCTTATACAATGGTACGAGTTTACAGGGCATTTAGGTGGAAGCTGGTGGGTATGGGCAGTAAATATTTTAGTGTATAAATTACTAAGTACAACCGCCACATCTTCCCCAAAAAAATACACAGCGCTTACACTTACATTGTTGCTACC
>JACMRI010000138.1 GCA_014376525.1 Bacteroidia bacterium
ACTCAACCACAAGAAATATTATTTGTAGTAGATGCTATGACGGGGCAAGATGCCGTAAATACCGCAAAAGCATTTAACGACCGTTTAGATTTTGATGGAGTAATACTTACCAAATTAGATGGCGATACCCGTGGAGGTGCTGCACTATCTATACGTTCGGTAGTAAATAAACCTATTAAATTTATAGGTACTGGAGAAAAAATGGAAGCCTTAGATGTGTTTTATCCTGAACGTATGGCGGATAGAATATTGGGTATGGGCGATGTGGTTTCGTTGGTGGAACGTGCGCAAGAGCAATTTAATGCCGAAGATAATAAACGCATACAACAAAAAATATCACAAAATAAATTTGACTTTGACGATTTTCTTAATCAGTTAAATCAAATAAAACGTATGGGTAATGTAAAAGATTTAATGGGAATGATACCAGGCGTAGGTAAGCAAATAAAAGATGCCGATATAGACGAAAATGCCTTGGTAGGTGTAGAAGCTATTATACAAAGTATGACCCCAAAAGAGCGCCGCAACCCCGATATACTTAATGGTAGCCGTCGTAAGCGCATAGCCGATGGTAGCGGAAGTAGCGTACAGGAAGTAAATAAGTTATTAAAACAATTTGAAGACATGCGCAAAATGATGCGTATGATGAACGAAAAAGGAGGTATGGCTAAGATGATGCGCAATATGCCAAACATGCCTAAAATGCCGTTTTAATGGTACTGTAGCACAGTACAAATAAAGAACATAATTCCCGCTTTGTCGTGCTGACGAAAGGAAGCATCTCTACCACAACAAAGAGGCTTAATACAACGGCATAGCACATCGGGAATTTTTTTATGTAAAAAAATAATTGAAAAAAAACATACTGCCATTGCTTAACCAAATTAAAAAATTAGAAGCCGCTTTAGCGCATGCTGATGCACTAAACACTAAAGTATCTGCGGCTAATGTGGCGTGGCATATAGACCATTCGTTGCGTGTAATAATAGGTATTTGTAACACACTTGCCAACGCTAACCCTGCGGAATACAAGTGGAAATTTAACTTTGTGCGTACGCTTATAATGTGGCGAGGAAGTATTCCACGAGGCAAAGGAAAAGCTCCAAAGGCAGTAGTAGCCACTGACGCCATAACTACACAAAGTATAACGGAGCAACTAAACAAAGCCAAGCAAGCCATACAACAATTGGATACATTGCCTGCCAATAGTTTTTTTAAACACCCTTATTTTGGTTTGCTTAATTTAAAGCCGAGTATTGAATTTTTGCATTTACATACAAAGCATCATTTGGGGATAATTGATGATATTGTAAAGGGATAATTTGGAACGCATTGCCTACTGAGTTGAGTTAATATCATTAGGTTTAGAACAACACAGTAAACTAGATATTTTAAATAAATAATTTTATGATGAAACTTTATAAACGAGTAGATGGTGAATTACATTTTTTCGAAACGTGGGATATAAACGATAAAACAGGTGCTTTACACAAGGGTATTGTTGGACAGCATGGCGAATACAAGGAAATTAAATCAGGTGTTTTCTCAAATTTCAGGAAGAAAATTCAAATAGAAATTGATAGTTATTGTAAAGACGGTTATAAAGAAGTTGATATTGACGATTACTTTACACTTTTGATTGAGTTTACAGTTGAGGGAATTGGTACACAAAGAGATTTAGAAAAAAGAACCAGACTAGAAGCTAAAATGAATGAAACTTTAGGTTGGGTAGGACTTGGACATTGTGATGGAGGCAGTATTGGTAGTGGTACAATGGAAGTTTGCTGTTTTGTTATTGATTTTGAAATTGCAAAATTGGTTATTGAGCAAGACCTTAAAAATACAGAGTTTTCTAATTATAGAAGAATATATCTAGAATAGAAAACCTATGCTATCACAAGAAAAACCAACAAAACAATTACCATTAACCTAAATGCAATTACAACATAACAACACCATTTTTAACACCATAAAAGAACTCATAGTGCTATCTCGGCAACGTGTGTACCGTATGGCTAATGTTACATTATTAGAAACCTATTGGCATATAGGTAAACTAATAGTAGAAGATGAACAACATGGAAACGCTAAAGCCGAATACGGCAAAGCCACATTAAAAAACTTAGCGGCACAGCTTACTTTGGAGTTTGGTAAGGGCTTTGATGATAGTAATTTGAGAAATATGCGCTTGTTTTATAAAGCATTTCCAATTCGTGACGCATTGCGTCACGAATTGAGTTGGACACATTATCGCTTACTTTCTAAGTTAGAGAGCGATATTAAACGTAACTACTACATTAATGAAGCTATAATAGCTAACTGGAATTGTCGTGAGTTGCAGCGTCAAATAAACACCCTCTCGTTTGAAAGGATGTTACAACACAACACTAGCACTGAAGCCCCTCTGACTATACACAATGTAATAAAAGACCCGTATATTTTTGAATTTTTGGGTTTACCTACTTATGTTAAAAATACAGAATATGCAATAGAATCGGCAATTATAGAACATATTCAGCAGTTTTTATTGGAGTTTGGCAAAGGTTTTGCTTTTGTGGCTCGCCAACAACACATTGTTACCGACACGTCCGATTTTTATATCGATTTGGTGTTTTATAATTACTTACTAAAGTGTTTTGTAATTATTGATTTAAAGACAGGAACGCTTGCACACCAAGACATTGGGCAAATAGATATGTATGTGCGTATGTACGACGACCTAAAACGTGGCGAAGGCGACAACCCTACTATCGGTATTTTATTATGCTCAGAAAAAGACGAAGCCATTGTAAAATACTCTGTACTTAACGATAAAAACAATCTTTTTGCAAGTAAATATGCGTTGTATTTGCCCAAAGAAGAGGAGTTAAAACAATTGATAGAAGAAGATAGATTGAGATTTGAACTGGATAATAATTAGAAATTTATGGATTTTAAAATTATAAAAAACAATTTATTGCCTGAATATCTAAACGCAATTCCACAAGGTTTGCACGAAGCATTTAATGCTTTGCAAGATGCCGAAATATCTACTGATGCATTTAGTTTTTATACTTCGGTAGCATCCGTATTTTCAAGTAAAATAGAAGGCGAGAATATTGAATTAGACAGTTATATAAAACATAAAAAATTTGGCATTGAGTTTTTGCCCGACTACACCAAAAAAATTGATGACTTGTACAGTGCCTATACTTTTGCCAAGACTAACGAACTTAATAAAACTAATATAAGCAATGCCCATAAATTATTGAGTAAGCACATTGTTGCCAAGCATCAGCAAGGAAAATTGCGCATACACTACATGTATGTAACTTCACCAGATGGTAAAATTGAATATGTGGCTGCTTCGCCTTATGAAGTGGAAACCGAAATGCAAAAGTTATATAGTGATATTGAACTGCTTTTGAAGCAAGATTTAAACATACAAGAGGTTTTCTTTTTTGCGTCAATGATTCATTTAGTTTTTGTGAAAATTCACCCTTGGAACGATGGCAATGGAAGAACTGGACGACTATTAGAAAAATGGTTTTTAGGACAAAAATTAGGCGAGAAATCTTGGTTTGTTCCCAGCGAAAGAAACTACTACGAGCAACATCAAACTTACTACAACAACATTAGGGCTTTAGGCTTAGAATATCCTGAACTTGATTACAGTAAAGCACTTCCTTTCTTACTTATGTTACCCAATAGTTTAAAATAAATAACCAAAACAATAAAAAATGAAACTACTATACATATACCTTAAACGCTACTGGAAACTAGTTTTTGTAGCATTAGGTTTAGCTACTATTAACCAATGTTTTTCGTTGCTTGACCCTTACGTAACTGGGCATTTGGTGGACGAGGTAATAAACAAACACGCCTTGTTAGACAAAAATAATTTTATGCGCCTTGCCATGTTTTGGATAGGCTGTAGCATAGGTGTAACAATGGTATCAAGGGTGGCAAAAAATTTCCAAGATTATGTGGTAAACGTAATAGTACAAAAACTAGGCGCGCAAGTATATGCCGATGGTTTAAAACACTCGTTGGAACTGCCTTACAGCACGTTTGAAGACCAACGCAGTGGCGAAACACTCAACATATTACAAAAAGTACGTGTAGATAGCGAACGCCTAATATCGGCATTGGTAAATACTATGTTTACTAGCGCAGTAGGCTTAATATTCGTAATTATTTATTCGTGGAGCATAAGCTGGAAGGTAAGCGTAATCTACTTTACAGCAGCACCTATCATTGCTATATTGAGTTCGGCATTGAGCAAAAAAATTAAAAAAATACAATTTAAAATAGTAGCGCAAACGGCATCACTGTCGGGTTCTACGACGGAATCGTTGCGCAATATTGAATTGATAAAAAGCCTAGGATTAAGCAAACAAGAAATAGAACGCCTTAACCAAACTACCTTTAAAATATTAGGCTTGGAACTTGCTAAAGTAAAGTACATACGCAGTATGAATTTCTTGCAAGGCACAACCGTACAGTTTACACGTAGTATTATGGTATTTGTGTTGTTACTACTTATTTTTAACAATACTATTACACCAGGGCAATACTTTACGTTCTTGTTTTATTCGTTTTTTATATTTAATCCGTTGCAAGAAATGGGCGGTATTATTATAATATATCGTGAGGCAGAAATATCGTTGAACAACTTTGAAATACTTATGAATACGCCCATTGAAGCCAAACCATTACACCCCAAAGAACTGATAAACTTAGATACATTTGAATTTGACAACGTAAGTTTTAAGCACAATACTGCACGTACCAATGCCTTGAGTAACATTTCGTTTAAAGTAAATAAGGGCGAAACAATAGCATTTGTGGGGCCTAGCGGAAGTGGAAAAAGTACATTAGTAAAATTACTAGTGGGGTTATACAAACCCAACCAAGGACAAATATTGTACGATAACATTAAGGGCGATGATTTGAACTTAGACCAATTGCGAGAAAAGATAGGCTTTGTAACCCAAGAAACGCAACTGTTTGCAGGCACTATACGTGAAAATTTACTATTCGTAAAACCCAATGCTACTGATGCTGAAATAACCGAAGTGCTAAAAAAAGCAAGTTGCGAAAAACTACTAGCACGTGCGGATAATGGTTTAGATTCGTTGATAGGAGAAGGCGGTGTAAAAGTTTCGGGTGGAGAAAAACAACGCTTGAGTATTGCACGTGCATTGCTGCGTAACCCGTCGTTGTTGGTGTTTGATGAGGCTACTTCATCATTAGATAGTTTAACTGAACAAGATATTACCAACACCATTAAAGAAATAAACCTGCAAGCCAAAGCTATAACTATACTTATAGCACATAGATTAAGTACTGTAATGCACGCTAATCGTATATTGGTATTGGAACATGGCAAGATTATTGAAAGTGGATCGCATGAACAATTATTAAACGAAAAAGGCTTGTATTACGCAATGTGGCGACAACAAATAGGCGAACGTAAACATGAAAAAAACGCTTAACAACATACTATTACTTCTCTTATTAAGTCCTTGTGCTACTGCGGTGGCACAGGACTTAATAATATTTAACGGAAAAATAATAGATGCTAAAAACAATGCGCCGTTATACTATTCTATAATTGTAAACAAACGCACAAACACGGGCGTAACCAGCAATGTAGACGGTACATTTACCCTGCAAGTATTGGCAACAGATACGTTACTTATATCATCGAGCGGATATGCTTTACGTAGGTTGCCAGTGAGCAAAGCGGTACAAAAAATAGATATGAATAACAATGTAGAAAGCACCATTGCTATGAATAATTTGCAGTACACGCTACGAGGTATTACCATAAAACCTGATATAGATTTAGAAGATTTTAAAAAGCAACTCAAAAAAATAAAAACACCAGAGGCCGATAAATACGCTAAAGCGAGCTCGTTTGCCAATGCGTTTCAATCGCCTATTACTTACTTGTACGAAACGTTTAATAGATTAGAAAAAAGTAAACGGTTGGTTGAACAACTTACCAATGATGATAACCGTTTAGAGTTACGCCGTGCATTATTTAAAACGTATATGTTTGAGAACTATGATGTACTTAATCCCAATCAGTTAGATGCGTTTATACGCTATTGCAATTTTACTGATGGTTACATAAAACAAAGCACCGAGTACGAATTAGCATCAGCCATTAAAAAAAACTACTATGGTTATACTAATCAAAACGATTATGTTAAGTTTCGAAATTAATTATTTAACTTAAAAATTATGCCACGGCGGCTGAGCGAAGTACTAAACTCCTAGAAACACTGCGTTTTAATCTACGAGCCTCTGCGAGAAATATTTTAAACACATAAACCCAAATGCGCACATTTACTACCATAGCTTCATTAAAAAAATACATAGCCGAACAAAAACAAAACGGAGCAAGCATAGGTTTTGTACCCACTATGGGCGCATTGCACGCAGGGCACATATCACTTATAGCGCGAGCATTGCAAGAATGTTCAGTAGTAATATGTAGCGTGTTTGTAAACCCTACACAATTTAACAACGCTGCCGACTTACAAAAGTATCCACGCACCTTAGAGACCGATACTGCACTATTAGCCCAAAATGGCTGTACAGCAGTGTTTGCACCCAGTGCCGATGAAATGTACCCTAACGATAATACCACTATATTAGCATTTGATTTAGGCACGTTAGATACCGTAATGGAGGGCGAAAGCCGACCAGGACATTTTGCAGGAGTAACAACTGTAGTTGATAAATTATTTAATGCAGTACAACCCAATATAGCTTATTTTGGACAAAAAGATTTTCAGCAATTAGCCGTAATAAATGCAATGACAAAAGTACTACACCCTACTATTAAAATTGTGGGCTGTGCTATTGTACGTGAGGTAGATGGCCTAGCTATGAGTAGCCGTAACACTCGCCTTAACGAACATTGGCGCAGAGAATCGGTACAAATATTTAAAATACTTACGCACGCCAAACAGCTTGCCACCAAAGGCATTGAGCCTAGTGTAATAATAAAAATAGCCATTGAAAATTTTTCGCACACACAATTACAGTTAGACTATTTTGAGATTGTAAACGCCAACACATTATTGCCAGCTACAAATTATACACAACCCTGTGTGCTATGTGTAGCAGCATACGCAGGCGATGTGCGCTTGATTGACAACATGCGAGTGGAGTAAAAATTATTTATCAATACATAAATTACGCTCCTACTCTACGTCCAAATTAATTTTCACCTACTTATTTTTATTTTTAATAACTGGTGTTTTAGCTCAAAATAAAAGTGCTGAAAACACTGCATTTACTCGCATTAAAAGAAGTATAACTAATTTGCAACAGTACAGAAACACCGATGCTACTACTTATATATCACAACTATATAAACTTATAACATCAATTGCACTAATTAATAATACAACCATTAAAACACAAGCGTACATAATTTTTACTGGCTATGGTTTAGTAACATTTTAGCATAATCCCTATATTCAAAGTTTAACAGCCGAGCCCTCAAAATAAATAAAAATTATACAAAACTGTAAAAGCTAATTACCTGAGTTTAATAATTAAACCATTTAATTTATTCTTTTTGTAGCCACTAACAGGTAGAATTATATTATACAAATTTTATAATTTGTTTGACATGAGCAACAACAATAGCGCAGGTACTGATATTAATAAAAAAAAACTTAGCAGGTTGTAAAGTACTTGAAACCAAATTGCTTGGTTAAGGAATATAACAAGGCTTTGCTTTATTAATGTTAAAATAAGTTTTATTGTTTTTAACTACTAAATTTATAAATTTGGAAACAAATAAAGCGATAGTTTTTTTGATAAAACATTTTCAAATTCTTACAGTAGAATTCCATTTTTTGAATTAAAAAATTTACTTTTACATCACTTAATTTATAAAAAACTAAATCCAACATACCATGAACTTTACATTAAGCGAAGAGCATTTGGCAATACGCCAAGCAGCAAGAGATTTTGCACAAAAAGAATGTTTGCCAGGAGTAATAGAGCGCGACGAGCATCAAAAATTTCCAGCAGAGCAAATAAAAAAATTAGGAGAGCTAGGTTTTATGGGTATGATGGTAAGTACTAAATACGGCGGAAGCGGCATGGATACACTATCTTATGCAATTGCTATTGAAGAAATATCAAAAGTAGATGCCTCTGTATCAGTCGCTATGAGTGTAAATAACTCGCTTGTATGTTGGGGTTTAGAAACATTTGCCAACGAAGAACAAAAAATTAAATATTTAATACCATTGGCATCAGGCGAAAAGCTAGGGGCATTTTGTTTATCGGAGCCAGAAGCGGGCAGCGATGCAACTTCGCAAAGTACTACAGCAATAGATATGGGCGACCATTATTTATTAAACGGTACTAAAAACTGGATTACCAACGGTAGCAGCGCAAGTATCTATTTAGTAATAGCACAGACCGATGTAGCCAAAGGACACAAAGGCATTAATGCATTCATCATAGAGCGTGGAATGGAAGGTTTTATAGTTGGTGCTAAAGAAAATAAATTAGGTATAAGAGGGAGCGATACACATACCTTATTATTTAACGATGTAAAAGTACCAAAAGCCAATCGCATAGGCGAGGACGGTTTTGGGTTTAAATTTGCTATGAAAGTATTAAGTGGAGGCCGTATAGGTATAGCTGCGCAAGCCTTAGGTATTGCTGGCGGTGCCTACGAGTTATCATTAGCCTACAGTAAGCAACGTAAAGCATTTGGCAAAGAAATTATGCACCATCAAGCTATACAGTTTAAGTTAGCCGATATGGCTACCGAAATTGAAGCCGCAAAACTATTAGTATACAAAAGTGCTCGTTTAAAAGATGCACACGAAAACTACGATTTAGCAAGCTCTATGGCTAAACTATACGCGTCTAAAGTAGCAATGGAAACTACAGTAGAGGCAGTGCAAATACACGGTGGATACGGTTTTGTTAAAGAATATCATGTAGAACGAATGATGCGCGATGCAAAAATTACTCAAATATATGAAGGTACAAGCGAAGTGCAAAAAATAGTAATATCGCGTGCTGTATTATCGTAAGTAAAATAATGTTTGGCTGTAAGCACAAAGCCATTATATTTGTTTAAATTAAAATTAAAAACTCATTAAAAAAACATAACAATAATGCAATTAACAGGAATTATATCAGTAGCTGGGCAAAGTGGTTTACACAAAGTTATAGCACGCTCTAAAGCAGGTTTAATAGTTGAAAACATAAGCGACAAAAAACGTACTGCAATACAGGCATCAGAAAAAGTAAGTACCTTGGAAGATATTGGTATTTTTACATCTGAAGATGATGAACGTATAGCTAATATATTTGATAGCATATTTGCAATTGAAAAAGGTGGTGCAACATCTGTAGATCACAAATCTGATGGTGCAACACTAGCCACATACTTTAAAAAAGTGTTACCCAACTACGACACGGAACGTGTGTATGCATCTAACATAAAAAAAGTAATAGAGTGGTATAACTTATTGCACGCAGCGAGTTTACTTATACCCAGCGAAGAAAAAATAGTTGACCTTGAAGTATCTGAAGTTGAGGAAACTACAAAAACAAAAAAAGCAAAAGCAGATGGAACTACAAAAACACCAAAAGCTACAGTAACCAAAACAGCTACCCCACGTGTGAACTCTAAAGGTAGCGGAGGTGCCAAAGGTACAACTCGCAAATCGGGGGTAGCATAATATAATTTAACTTTTAACTAAAACGCCATTCATAAATTTTATGAATGGCGTTTTTAATGTATACAATTAGTTAATAAACTTATCCATTTTATTAATTCTTCCTTTTATTTGCTGTGTTAATTTTTGTTGCTTTTCGGTTACATACATATCATACAACACAATAAGTACTGTGGCATAAAACGGTATGCAGGG
>JACMRI010000139.1 GCA_014376525.1 Bacteroidia bacterium
TGGGAACATACAGTAGTACATTTTAAAATGTTAAAATTTGGTATTGCAATAAAAAGTACTAAAGAAATAATAGGACAAATTCCTCGTTTGTTAGTAGGAGGCGTAAAATCGTTTGTAGGTTTAATCCCGTTAGGAAATACAGGCGGAGCAAACGTACCACCATTGCAACAAATGGAAATACCTAAAGATTTACAATTAATTATTAATTCATGTATTTAATACCTCTTTAATGCAAACACAATTCAAATTACTAAACAACACCCGTGGGCATTTTATTAAGTTAGCGCAAGGCTTAACTATAGACCAACTCAACACTATTCCCACACATTGTACCAATAACATAGCTTGGAACTTAGGGCATATTTTAGCAAGCCAATCTGGTTTATGTTACCGCTTGGCAGGCTTACCAACACTTACTGATAAAGACACGTGGAGCACATTTAAAATAGGCACAAAACCTGAGCGATTATACACACAAGCGGAAATAGATAGTATAATAAAGCAACTACAAACTTCTGCCTTGCAAATGGAGGAAGATTATAACAATGGTGTTTTTAAAACATATACACCCTATGTGGCTGCTGGCTTTGAACTCAACACTATTGAAGATGCAATAATCTATAACAACATACACGAAGCTTATCATTATGGTGTAGCTTCGGCAATTAAAAAATTAGTATAAATAGTCTATTAAATTATATAACAAAGTGCAATCTCAAATTTTCATCAACTTAGCAGTAAGCAATCTTGAAAAATCTATGGCGTTTTATACTGCTATGGGTTTTAGTAATAACCCACAATTTTCGGATGAATCGGGCAAATGTATGGTATGGAACGAGTCCATATTTGTAATGATATTAACTCACGATAAGTTTAAAAACTTTACTAGTAAACCAATTGCGGATACTAAAAACAATATAGCAGCCTTGCTATCACTATCAGTAAAAAGTGTAGAAAAAGTAAACGAAATAGTGGATAATGCAGTAAAAGTAGGAGGTGTAGAACCTACGCCATTTAAAGATTATGGCTTTATGCAACAACGGTCCGTTGAAGATTTTGACGGACATATGTGGGAAATATTTTATATGGATATGAGTAAATTCCCTACCGAACAAGCACAATAGCTTTTAACAAAATGGACACTATAGAGTTATTAAAAAAAGTACGCAAAATTGAAATTAAGTCCAAAGGGCTTAGTGCGCAGTTGTTTTCGGGAGAATACAAAAGTGCATTTAAGGGACGTGGAATGAGTTTTAGCGAAGTGCGGGAATACCAACCTGGCGACGATGTGCGCTCCATAGACTGGAACGTAACTGCACGTACTAATATACCACATATAAAAGTATATGAAGAGGAGCGAGAGCTTACTGTAATGCTGTTGGTGGACGTATCAGCGTCGGAAAACTTTGGCACACAAAAACAACTTAAACGTGAGTTAATAGCCGAATTGGTTGCTACCATTGCGTTTTCGGCAATACAAAATAAAGACAAAGTAGGAGTAGTGTTTTTTACTGATAAAATAGAAAAGTTTATTCCACCCAAAAAAGGCAAAGGACACATACTGCTTATACTACGTGAACTACTTAACATAGAACCGCAAAGTAAGCTTACTAATGTAAGTACGGCTATTAAATATTTTTCGCGCGTTATAAAAAAACGAGCTACTACATTTTTAATTTCTGATTTTGAAAGTCCAGCCTTTGATGACGAACTTAAAATAGCATCAAAAAAACATACGTTTATAGCACTAAAGATAAGCGACCAACGCGAGTTAGTACTACCCAACATAGGCCTTATACCCATGCTCGACAACGAAACTGGCGAGCAACGTTGGATAGATACCAGCAACGCCAACGTACGCAAGCAATACGCACAACACGCACAAGCCCAACAACAAAAACTAACCACTATGTTTAAACGTTATGGCGTGCCTTGCGCACAGCTAAACACTTTAGATGATTACGTAATTCCACTTAGAAATGTATTTAAACAAAAAGCATAAACTGCAACACCTTGTCTTAGCCTTGTGTGCAATAGTAGCGAGTTTTACAACGCTACATGCGCAACAATCTCAAGCTATTAAAACCACGGTAAGTGCTACTACTATTCGCATAGGCGAGCAAGTAATACTTACCCTACACGTGCCTATACACACCCAAGACAAGCTACAGCTTACCAAATATACCGATACTATAAACACACACATAAGTGTAGCTAATATGTTGGTAGATACTGTAAAAGCGGGTGCTGTGGACACACTGCACGTAAAATATTTCATAACCTCGTTTGATAGTGGTTACTGGGCAATACCTCCCATACCATTGGTACTAAACAAAGACACGCTATATAGCAATATACATTTACTTACTGTAAATACTATAGCGGTAGATACCACCAAAGACATAAAAGCTATAAAACCGCCTATGGACGCACCTTTTCAATGGAAAGAACTACTTCCTTATGTGGCAGGTATAGCTGTAGTAGGGGTGTTAATAGCATTGGCATTATTTATTTATCGTAAGTATTTTAAGAAAGAAAAACAACCCGAAACACCAGTAATAGTGCTTACTCCGCACGAATGGGCTATGCAACAATTGTTAGCTATAGATGCCCAACAACTGTGGCAACAAGGCTTTGCTAAGGAATACCACTCAGGCATTGCCGATACCTTGCGTGAGTATTTGTACAAAGAATTTAAGTTTAATGCCTTGGAGCAAACCACCGCACAAACCAAACGTAGCATTAAACACATTACCGCCATAAGCCATGATAATAAACGCCGACTAATAGATGTACTGGAACTTGCCGACATGGTAAAATTTGCCAAAGAAACCCCCATACAAGACGAACACGAAGCAAGCCTACGCTACGCCAAAACGTTTATAGATGGCGTAAATACTACATTAATGAACGAACGCAATGGTGCGGCAATGGATAGAGCGGAGTAGTAAAATCGGAATTTCCGATTTTAGTAAATGAGATTTTAAGTTGTGAGAAATTATGCAATAATTTATAGTGAAAAATGATACCAATAGAAGAAGGAAAATTAGTAGGTCAGCTTTTAAAAATAATACAAATAAAGGGAGAAGAAAAAGCTTATATAGTACCTGATAAACAAATACATTTCGCATTACAGAAAGAAGGAGTAGTTTGCAAAAAAGACGCTTATTATACTGTTAGAGTATCTAGAAATTTTGATGAAATTATTGTAGGCGAGTATATTGATTTCCAGTTTGGAAAAACATTATTTGACAAAGAACAAACCAAATTATTTGATAATTTACGTTCTTTTGAATATATGGGAATTGAAGATATTTCAATAATACCAAAGAACAGAAAAATAAATAAAAAATATAACAAAGCAGAAGTTCAATTAGAGGTAA
>JACMRI010000140.1 GCA_014376525.1 Bacteroidia bacterium
AATAGAATGTACTTTTACCGTATGAAAAACGCTATTATAATTTTAATAATTATTACTTGTTCAACCTTTGCTTATGCGCAACAGTTTAATGCAGGTATAGTTGCAGGCATTGCGGGCACACAGGTAGAGGGCGATGGCTTAGGTGGTTTTAATAAAGGTGGCGCTGTTGCTGGTGTGTGGTTAAACTTACCTTTAAAAAATAAAAACTTTGCGTTTCAAGTAGAGATGCACTACACAGGCAAAGGAGCTAAAACGCCCACCAATCCATTGTTTCAGGACAGTGCTGCTAGGGGCAACCAAGGGTATAATTATTATTATTTGATGCGCTTACATTATATTGATGTACCTTTTTTATTACACTATTACAACAAAGCATTTACCTACGAAATAGGCACAAACATTGGCGTGCTGGCAGGCGCACATATTTTTGACACCTATGGCAAAATGCAAGCGGGCGCACAAGGTAGTCCGCAAGACCAACCATTTAACCGTTTGGATTGGACAACTGCTATAGGCATATCCTACGCTATGAGCGACCATTGGATAGGCTCATGGCGACTAAGCAATAGCATAATCCCTATTCGTACCTATTATGTAAATGTAGCTCGCAGGCAAATATTTGGTGGGCTTGGGCAATACAACACCGTAATGGAATTTACACTACGCTATTCCTTTAATACACTTGTTAGAAAAGCAAAAACAAAAACTGCAACTACTCCCATACAATAATACACAACACATGAACTCAACTAAAATAATAGTAGCCATTACTGGCGCAAGTGGTGCTATATACGCACAATTATTATTACAAAAATTACAATTATTACTACAAAACAATACCATAACTGCCGTAGGTGTAGTAATGAGCAAAAACGCTAAAGACGTGTGGCAGTATGAGTTAGGCAATACCGACTACGATAAGTTTCCATTTACGTTTTACGATAAAACCAACTTTATGGCTCCATTTGCCAGTGGTAGCGCAGGTTACACCACTATGATAGTATGCCCATGCAGTATGGGTACACTTGCACGCATAGCCCACGGCACTAGCGACGACCTTGTAACACGTGCCGCCGATGTAATATTAAAAGAACGCCGTAAATTAATACTACTTGCCCGCGAAACTCCACTAAACCTAATACACATTAATAATATGAAAACCGTAACCGAAGCAGGAGGCATTATATGCCCCGCAACGCCTAGTTTTTATAGCCGTCCGCAAACTATACAAGAGCTAGCACTTACGGTGGTAGATAGAGTTGTAGCCCTTGCCGATTTGCCCAATGTAAGCTATGCGTGGGGAGAGTAATTTTATTTTAGAAATTTTTTGTCAAAAATTAAATTATGAAATCAACCAAAACTCACATTATTATACTTTTATTTTTAATGTATTGTACGATTGCTTACTTTATAATATCTTTATTAACTAAGTATCAAATAGATAAAAATGAAATAAAAGATAGTGGAATAATTGAAGTTATTTTGGCTGCTGTATATAAAATTATTTTTGGTGTTGTATCATATTTCCTATTCATTAATCTGTCCTCAATAGTTGGATTAATAATATCAATAAAACGAAAAGACACTTTAGCAATACAAGCATTTAAAACAACTACTATCCTTACTGCAATAGTTACATTTTTATACTTTTTTTGTTCAGCTATTGGTGTTTAAAATAACTCTCAAAACGTTTTTTTTAACAATTGTTAAAAAATAATAAATAGATAACATTACCTAAGGCATATTACCTAAGTAAAAAACCTATTTTTGAAACTATAATGATAGTACAAGACAAACGCCTCAACAAAATATTATGCGACCAATACCACTCCATTATTCCTACACAGGAAGATGGACTTATAGTATTTAATATTTTTAACAAAATACAAAAAGGGATATTAGACGCAGCTTTTTCGGAGCGTGCTATTATCAACGCTATTCAAACCGTTCAACTAGAACTGGGTACTGCAAGTAATAGAGAACTTACGCAAAAAAATGACGAAACTATACATCGTTTGTTAAAACATTTTATGGAGCGAAGCAACGAGGGTAGGGGCTACCAGCTTACTACCTACGGCGAAGTGTTTTGCCGTATGCTACAAGATGAAGCCATTGCACACATAAATCCAACCGACTTAGAACGTATATTTAGTGATTTGGTTTTGTTGCTAAAATCTAAATTAGATAATCTTTCGGACTTTAACCATTGGTACGAATTTCAGTTTACTAAAAACAAAGGCGAAATAAGCGGGCAGGTACGCGCACTAAAGTTTCAGATAGATGAAACCATTGAAACCCTTAACGACATTGTAAAAAGCGACCCCGATAATTTTAAAATGATGTTGCAGGAATGCGACAACCTACTATCTTACATACGGGAGCAAGCGGTGCGTTTGGGTACTGCATTTGCAAGTAAGGACGATATAAAACAAATGTTGGACGAGTGTAACCTAAGCGACGAACCCGAGTTTAGAAACCGCAAAAAATTAGTGCGCGACTTTTTTAAAGATGTTGAAGGGAAATTAATAGGAATATCACATTCTATTGATAGAATTCGACCACGTATTAACAAGCTATACAGCGATTTTGATAAAAGAGAATTTGACCGTAAACTGGAAACGTTTTTAATGTTCTTGTTTAAAAATTCAACCTCAAAATTTATAAAAACTAAACGACTTACTAACCGTACGGTAAACGAAATTAAAGTTACCTTTCCCAAACCCTTACCAAGTATGAAAAAAGCAAAGGTAAAGTTTGATAAATCGGTATATTATAATTACTCCAAATTTACGCAAGTAGAATACCTTAACTTACTTGACCCGCCACCAATGGAAATATACGATATGACCTTTGATGCTGCCGATTTGGAACGACAAAAAAATAACAAACTATTGCAACTATCGCGCGAACGCCGCATAGAACATTGGTTTGGCGAAATTAACACACAGCTAAAAGAGGGGAAAGAAGTAGAGTTTGGTGATTATTTTTACAAAATATTAGATCAAGAAAAAGATTTGGAAATAGCCATAAAAGAAGCCACACTTATGTTGCGCGAATATGCTTTTAATCCAAAATATACATTAAACATAGACGAGAAATTTATAGTACACAAAAAACACCCGCACACAGCAATATGGAAAATGCAAATACAACAAAATATAGTTTCTTAGAAAGCCCCGATTCTGTAGATACATTCTCGGATATGGACAATGCATTAAAAAACGGACAACATATACAAAACTATCCGCACGAGGCAGATTTGTTTCATTTCTTGGAAAAATTTGAGGAAGAAATTCGTTACTACTACAAAAATTTATTTAAGGTAAATTTGATGTGCAAAGGTACCGATTACGACCGCTACTACTACCTGGATATGGACGAGGAAAGTAGAGGGATACTGAAATCAAAATCAAAGAAACTTACGCCCGAATACACACTTATGGGCATATTGTTGCTAAAAATACATCGTATAGATAAATACTTTGGCAGTAGCGAAATACCTGTAGTAGAGTTTATAAAAGCCATTAAACAAAATGACGAATTTAAGGACGATGTGTATCGTTTGTTTGCACGCCGAAAGGAAAAAGAAAGTACCGAGATAGACGAAAACACCATTGATGAATGGATAAAAAATTCGTTACGAGAGTTTGAACGCCTAGGCTGGATACACTTTGACCGTACCGTAGGTAACAAAGAAACCTTTGAAATACTACCAAGCATTGACCGCTTATTTACGATGTACAGCTACGAAATACATAACATAGACCGCCTGGTGGAGGAAGCAAACAACGACTTTGCCGACGAAGATTTTGAAGAAAACGAAGAGGAAAATTAATTGCAAGAGGATTGTAAAAAGTAGTGTTATTCGACAAGTAATTAAATAACCGCGATTATGAATTACTTATGCCGTATTTAATGTTAATAATTAGTGCTATATTTAAATATGTAAAACAATTAAAAAACAACTAAAAAATGACAAAAACAATTACTCAAAAATTAGTAAGCCTAGTTATAGCATTAGTATGTATGTTAAATATGAGCTTGCAGGCATCAAACGGAGATAAAGTATATGTAACAGAAAATGGTAAGAAATTTCACAAGCGCAATTGTAGTGCCGCTACCGGAAAAACAGGTATAGATAAAGCACAAGCCCTAAAAGATGGTTACACCCCTTGCAGCAAATGTTTTGACACGAAAGACGAAGTTAAAGACACAAAAAAGGAAGTGAAAAAAGACGATAAAAAGAAAACTGAAAAAAAAGAAATAATTAAAAAAGCTGCTTAATAAATAGTAACAAACTTTAGTGATATAAAATGCAAAGGGTTGCGATATTAAATTATCGCAACCCTTTTTTATTAGTAAATAGTTAATACATTTAGTAACAAAACAGAAGTACTACTATTATGCAAAAAATAAACTTTAACAACATACTTTTTATTGATGTAGAAACTATTGCCCAGCAAGCTAGCTACGAACAGTTAGACGATAGAGGGCAAGAACTTTGGAACAAAAAAGCAGCTTTGCTAAAAAAAACAAACGACTGGGACACACCATCAATGCTGTATGAGCGAGCGGGAATATATGCCGAGTTTGGACAAATAATATGTATTTCGGTAGGGCACCTGTCTATCAAAGATGGAGAACGTATGTTTCGTTTAAAATCGTTTTATGGCAAAGACGAAAAGCAAGTAATTGCTGATTTTTTTGACTTATTAAACCAAAAAAACACCCCTTATTTATTGTGCGCACACAATGGTAAGGAGTTTGATTTTGCATATATAGCTAGGCGTGCTGTGGTACATAGTTTAAATTTACCCGTAGAGCTACAATTACAAAACAAAAAACCTTGGGATATGCACCACTTAGATACTATGGAACTATGGCGTATGGGGGATTATAAAGCCTATACCTCGCTTGATTTGTTAGCTTATACTTTAGGCATAGCCACACCTAAAACCGATATGGACGGAAGCCAGGTAAATGCTACTTTTTGGCAAGATAATAACCTAACTAAAATAATGAATTACTGCCAGCGAGATGTACTTACTGTAGCCCAAGTACTATTACGTATGCAATGCTTACCACTACTTACTGATGATGAGGTAGTGATGGTGGAAGATTAGCTATAAAATAGCTTGCAAATTTATAAGTGCATTTGTGGTATAATTAAAAAAACAAAACACCACAAATGCACTAATAAACATAAAAAGTAATTTTATAACGAGATGTTATATAATTATGTTGTATTAAACCACTTTTAATTCAAATCAAAACGGTCAAGGTTCATTACTTTAGTCCAAACGTTTACAAAATCTTTCGCAAACTTTTCATTGTTGGTAGGGCTTGCGTACACTTCCGCTATTGCTCTTAACTCTGAATTTGAACCAAATATCAAATCGGCACGAGTAGCGGTCCATTTTAATTGCCCTGATTTACGATCTTTTCCTTCAAACAATTCTTTGGAGTCTTTTACAGGAGTCCAAGCGGTACTCATATCCAACAAGTTTACAAAAAAATCATTGCTTAACTTTTCTTTTTCAGTAGTAAAAACTCCTTGTTGGGTTTTGTTATAGTTTGCATTTAAAACACGCAAACCGCCTACTAATACTGTCATTTCGGGTACGGTAAGTTTTAATAATTGGGCTTTATCTACTAATAACTCTTCGGTAGAAACAGTGTATTGTGCTTTGCTGTAATTTCTAAAACCATCGGCTGTTGGCTCCAACACTGCCATAGCTTCAATGTCGGTTTGTTCTTGGCTTGCGTCCATTCTGCCTGCAGTAAATGGTACAACTATAGCTAAGCCTGCGTTAGCAATTGATTTTTCTAAAGCGGCATTACCTCCCAACACAATCAAATCGGCAATTGAAATTTCTTTTTTGAATTTGGCATTAAATTCTTTTTGAATTTTCTCCAACGCAGTTACTACTTTTTTTAGTTGCTCAGGGTTGTTTACTTGCCATTCTCGCTGCGGTAATAATCTAATGCGTGCTCCATTTGCACCACCTCGCCTATCAGTACCTCTAAAAGTACTTGCCGATGACCATGCGGTATATATTAATTCGTTTAAAGGTACGCCCGAATTTAAAATACTAGTTTTTAAACTTTCTATTTCGTTGGTTAAAAGTGTTACTTTTTTAGCCACAGGAATTGGGTCTTGCCATATTAGTGCTTCTTTTGGCGCTTCTGGACCTAAATACAAGCTACTTGGACCTAAATCGCGGTGCGTAAGTTTAAACCACGCTTTAGCAAAAGCATCGTTAAAGGCAGCTGGATTATCCAAGAAATTTTTAGAAATTTTTTCGTACACGGGGTCAAATATTAATGCTAAGTCGGAGGTAAGCATAGTAGGCAGTTGTTTTTTGTTGGCATCAAACGCATCAGGTATAATTTTCTTGCCGTTTTTAGCCACCCATTGGTGTGCACCAGCTGGACTTTTGGTTAGTTCCCATTCGTGCCCAAAAAGTATTTTAAAATAATCTTGGCTCCATTTCGTTGGTGTAGTTGTCCAAGTAACTTCAAGCCCCGATGATATTGCATCTTTGCCCACACCTGATTTGTATTTGCTTGCCCAACCAAAACCTTGCGCTTCAATGTCAGCACTTTCGGGTTCTTTACCCACAAGCAATGCATCACCTGCACCATGTGTTTTACCTAAAGTGTGTCCGCCAGCTACTAGGGCTACTGTTTCCTCATCGTTCATTCCCATTCGGGCAAATGTTTCTCTTATGTCTTTAGCTGATCCTACAGGATCGGGGTTGCCATTAGACCCTTCAGGATTTACGTAAATCAATCCCATTTGTACCGCAGCTAGCGGATTCTCTAATTCTCTTCCCTTAGTATATCTTTTATCGTCAAGCCATTTTGTTTCCTTACCCCAGTAAATGTTTGATTCGGGCTCAAATACATCTTCTCTTCCACCAGCAAAACCAACTGTTTTAAAACCCATTGATTCTAAGGCAACGTTACCTGTCAATATCATTAAATCTGCCCATGATATCTTATCACCATATTTTTGTTTTATAGGCCATATTAATCGGCGTGCTTTGTCTAAGTTACCATTATCTGGCCAACTATTAAGTGGTGCAAAACGCTGTTGCCCTTCATTAGCTCCTCCTCTACCATCGGCGGTTCTGTATGTACCTGCACTATGCCATGCCAAACGAATAAATAGTGGGCCATAATTTCCAAAATCGGCAGGCCACCAATCTTGCGATTCAGTTAGTACTTTTTGAATGTCATTTTTAAGCGCAAAATAGTCTAACGAATTAAACTCTTTGCGATAATTAAAATCGGCACCCATAGGGTTTGATGTAACATTGTGCTGTCTAAGCAATTGTAAATTTAATTTGTTGGGCCACCATTCTTCGTTAGATATTCCTCTGCTTGTGGTATTGTTTGTTTTAGAACCATGTCCCATTGGGCAAGTACCTTCTTTGGTGTTTTCTTGCGCAAACGTTGCTCCGCTTATAAGCATTGCTGATGTTAATAGAGTCTTTTTCATGATTATTAATTTTAAAGAGTTTTTAATATTAAACGCTGGTAATTTTATTTTTATAATACAAATGTAAGCTATAACAAACTATTGAGCTAAATAATAATTTTTATATTTGCTATTGATAACATCAATACTTAAAAAATGAATTTGCAACAACTACACTACATAGTGGCCTTAGATAAACTAAAGAATTTTAGCAAGGCTGCTGACGCTTGTTTTATTACACAAGCTACATTAAGTACAATGGTAAAAAAGTTAGAAGAGGAACTAGACATTGTAATTTTTGACCGCAAAACAAACCCTATCATTACCACTGATAGTGGGCGAAACGTAATAGAAGAGGCGAAAAAAGTACTGCTGCATAGCGAAAACTTAAAACAAATGGCATCGGTTTTAAGTGGTAAAATAGAGGGTGAATTGCGCATAGGTATTATTCCTACAGTGGCTAGTGGTTTACTTTACCGCATAGTACCACACTTAATGGCTAAGTATCCAAAATTGAAATTATTTATATCGGAAATTACTACCAAAAACATTATTCAACAACTTAAAACTGGCGAATTAGATGTGGGTATAGTTTCTACACCATTAAACAACACTGATATTGAAGAAGAAATACTGTACTACGAAAAACTAATGGTGTACGGAAACAAAACGACCAATAAAAAATACATTATACCCAAAGATATTGCTACCCAAAAAATATGGTTGCTAGAGGAGGGTAACTGCTTGCGTAACCAAGTATTGAACGTGTGCACAATCAATGCTAAAAAAATAAACAATAACTTACAATTTGAACCCAACTCGTTTGAAACCTTAATAAGTTTTGTAGATAAGTTAAACGGACTTACACTTATACCTGAACTATATTACATGGATTTATCGGCGGATAAAAAAGCAAAAGTAATAGACTTTAAAGCCCCTGTACCCGTAAGAGAAATAAGTATTATATACCACCGACCCTATGCAAAACAGCGCTTAATAAATGTACTAGCCACCGAAATTAAAGAACTAATTACACCACTATTAAAAACAAGTAAACTAAAAAACAAGGATATGATAATAGCGAAAATATAAGCAGTAGTTTTTTGTAAAATTAACCAGAATAAAATTGTACATACGCACTTTGTGAAATGTAATCACAAACACCCATTTTAAAATCCCCTAAATTTTAAACAGCACTAAATTAAGTTAAAAACAAAGTTGATTAGCATTGTACTATTCAATGGTCCAAGTATTTTTACCACGTAGCAACTCATCTAGGTTGCCTGTGCCTTTAAGCTCTAGCGCTTGTGCGTGCTGTATAGTTAATTGGTCTTCGTAGCAAGGGCGGTTTTGGGTGTAAAATACACCAAACGGACGAGGTAAGTTAGTTTGGTTTACTTCGTCATCAAAAAAACGCACTAATATATTTGCTTTGTTACGATTGGTTTCATCGTGTATCCACAAGTCGTTAGTGTTTACTTCGGCAAGGTTTACTACACATGGTGTATCGCCGTTTAGTACTATTCCAAATTCGCTGTCTTTGCCAAATACCAATGGTTTTCCGTGCTCTACAAAAATAGTTTCTAATTTCTTAGTTGCTTTTTCGGTAAATAATTCAAATGCACCATCATTAAATACATTGCAGTTTTGGTATATTTCTATAAGCGAAGTTCCTTTGTGTGCATTACCACGCTTTAGGATTTCGCGCATGTGCACAGGATCTCTATCCATACAGCGTGCAATAAATGTGGCGTCAGCTCCAAGGCACAGTGCCAGTGGGTTAAACGGATGATCTATAGTGCCCATGGGAGTACTTTTGGTTATTTTTCCAATCTCCGATGTTGGCGAATATTGACCTTTTGTTAAACCATAAATTTGATTGTTGAACAACAAAATATTTACATCAAAATTACGACGTAACAAGTGTATAAAATGGTTACCACCTATGCTCAACGAGTCGCCATCGCCAGTTATAATCCACACCGAAAGCTCTGGTCGAGTGGCTTTTAAACCGCTTGCAACGGCTGTGGCTCTTCCATGTATGCTATGCATACCGTAAGTTTCCATGTAATACGGAAAGCGAGACGAGCAACCAATGCCGCTTATAAATACGATGTTTTCGCGCGGTATGTTTAATTCGGGTAATACGGTTTGTACTTGTTTAAGTATAGAATAATCGCCACAACCAGGGCACCAGCGAACATCTTGCGAGGTTACTAAATCTTTGGCTGTAAATGCTTCGTGTGTATTTAGAGTAAGTTCCATTTTGTAGTTATTTTAATTTCTCGCAAATTTTTGGAGAGTTAGGCACAGTGTTTAACAAATTTTATTTTCACTTTTATTTTTTTTAAACTTAATTATCAAGTTTTTTAAGAGTGGGTTTCAACTTTGGTAAACCTATAGTTTAGTTAAGGTGTAAGTGTGTTAAAACCTTTAAATGATAAACGAATAAATAAGTTTTTTTGTAACTATAATACTGAAAAGTTAACTTGAATATTTGAATACAAATTTAAAAACATTTACTGAACTAAAATTAATTTTAAAATATATATTGTATAACATAGCAGTAACACGATTGTTTACAGCACAAATAAACAGCGTTAAAACCTATAATGGTATTGTGGTATGCAAAGAACTAAGATGCCGTAGTATAAAATTAGTGGGCATTTTTGTTTTTAGTATTGAGCTAGCGCTTAATGCAAGTATGTTGGTTGCTAACTTATAATGTTTGATAAACTAGCAGTGGAACATTACTTAAAAACAATTAACATAAAACAGAAATAGAATTACAAAAATTGTAATACAAATTGTCAAGTATATAAAACAAAATTTGAAAATTATTTTTTTAAAATAATGCAATTGAACTACTACTAACATTACAGCTTGTTTTCCAACAAATCCAACAGAGCCAACAAAAATGGTGAGGTTTAGATGAGGTAAGTGTAAAACACTAATTATATAAGAACGATGTAAACCTTAACTAAACACCATTGACAGCTCAGCCACTGAGGTGTGAATATATTAAGAGAATATTTTAAACATAAATGACAATTACCCTTTATTGAGTGTTATCACTGTAATTTCGGGCCATATACCTACTCTGCCAGGGAAACCCAAGAATCCAAATCCACGATTAACGTACAAATATTTTTCGCGGTTTTCGTGCTGATATAAGCCCGCCCATTTTGGGTATTTAAATTTTACAGGACTCCATTTAAAGCCTGGTATTTCTATACCAAACTGCATACCGTGCGTATGCCCTGCTAATGTAAGGTGTATGTGTTTGCTAAAGTCTTTGGCTTGTGCGTCCCAATGGGATGGGTCGTGGCTCATAAGTATATTAAAATCGGTAGGTTGAACCGCTAGCATTGCCTCTTGTAACTTACCATGTTGCGGAAACGGTGGTAAGCCCCAGTTTTCTATACCAATAATATTAATGGTATCGGTGCCTTTGGTTAATTTAACCATTTGGTTATTTAATAATTCAAAACCAATTTTTGGGTGAGTATCTTTTACGGCTTGTAAATTTTTTCGTTTTTCGTCGCCGCTATTCCATAGTACATAATCTCCGTAATCATGGTTACCCAAGCTAGAAAATTTACCCATAGGAGCACTTAGTTGCTTAAATGTATTTATCCAAGGATCCATTTCTTCGGCTCGGTTATTTACCAAATCGCCAGTAAATAATACTATATCACTTTTTTGTGCATTAGCTAATGCAATACCTTTTTCTACACGTTTTTTATCATTAAAACTACCCGAGTGTATGTCGCTTAGTTGTGTAATTTTAAATCCATTAAATGCTTCTGGCAAATCTTTAAACGTAAGATTTACCTTATGAACTTTGTAACGGTACTTACCAATTGTTACACCGTGTAATATTCCTAAAAAAGGTATAGCAGCTATACCCAATAATATTTGCGATATAAATTCCTTACGTCCTACGGTTATGTTTTCTCCTGTTGAACTCGTGCTATTTTTTACTTTAAAAAATAACCATGTGGTTAATCGTATAAAATCTTCTATTAATAAACCGCTTGCAATAATAATTTTGGGTACAGTTATTAGTATTAAAAAACCAAATGCAATACTTACCATTTGATTTGGTCGTCCACTGCGGTCGAATTTAATCATAAAAAATAATAATGTAGAAATAATAGCAGTAGATGCAATCCAATACACTATGCGCACAACCTTGTTAACATTAGGATAGTTAAGTAAAGCAGTCTTAAACGATTGCCATACATAAAAATCTATTGCTATTAAAAGAACGCACAAAATACTCATGCGAATAAGAAGTGTTGTAAATGTTACCATGTTTTTTTAAATTTAATTAATTAAGATTATTTAAACGGATTTCGCTCTTTCCATTCATCATTATAGGCAGCGTCAATATAATTAACTATTTGGTTAATCATGTGTTTTGCTATTAATCCTTTTGTTTTATATGCATGCGAAAGTACAGTAGCTTTTGCGCCCAAAATAGCCTTAGCCTCTAACGAAGTGTGACCTAAGTTTATACGCTCCATTTTATTTTCAATACCAAACTTTACCGCCTGTAATAATATGTTTTGATATAACTTGTAAATATTGTTATACTTAGCATCATAGCCTATGTAGTGTACTTCGCAGTACGTAGCATCATGCATTATAATAGGCATAAATGCAACCAGTTGGTTATCGGTATCAATAAAGCCATAAAATTTAAAATTACTGCCTAAGTAATTTTTTAAATGATAGAAATAATCATCATTGTGCATTATAATACTTAAAGATTGTTTGCTAACTACCTGGTTAAACAAATTAATTATTTGCTCTTGATACGCCTTAATATCATTTAACGAAAATTCTACAATTGTTAATTCTTTTGCAGCATCTAAAGTTTTAAGGGTACGAGATTTGTATTTTTTAGATAATGCTGAGCAGTAATCTTGTATAGATAACCAAGCCGAATTAACTTCAAAAGTCATTACTACATCATTAAGAATATACCTATATTTATTGCCCGATTCAAATTTTGTTTTTGGAACATAATCTCTTAATAGCAATAGGTTTGGCGTACAATTAAGTTCCTTAAACATAGTGTTAGTAAGATAGTTTTCCAAAGCTACTATTGGTGCAGTATTTACAATATTGGTAAACAAAGCACCCACCACTATCACCGTAAATTTTTGGCACATCATACTTGCGCTCATTATAGTACTTAATACGTCTTTGCCGCGTTGTTTTATTAGTTTGGATAAATTTACGTCTATTATATGTACCTCTACCGAGTAAGATTTATTATTAACTAAATAGTTAACGACATAAGATTGGGTATTTTGTGTAGCGTACTTATCTTGTATTTTGGTATATGAAAAGTGGGCATTACCAGTTTCTTTATTTAATGTTGGTGTAAGCGAATGAATCATTTAATATTATTTTTTAAAAGCGGAAGCAACAACACAAAGGTAGTACTTTCATTTATAATAGTAGTATAAGATATTTCTCCTCGCATTTGCTCTATCATTTTTTTAACCATGGCTAATCCTAAGCCCGTACCCTTTGATTTTGTAGTAAAATAGGGCGTAAATAGTTTTTCTTGCACTGCTAATGGTATTCCGCCACCATTATCGGTTATGGTTATTTGTAAAGTAGTTAGGTGTAAGTTTTTTATAGTAATAAGTATATTTCCTTGTGTGCTATTAGGTTCAAAATTTTCGATTGCTTGTTGCGCATTTTTTATTAAATTATTTACTATTCGATTTAAGTAATCTTTGTCGCCTAATACTATTGAGTTTTCGCTTTCGTTTATCAACCGTATGGTTAAATTGTTTTCTGCACTATATAATCCTATTACTTGTTGCATTATTTGTACTACATCTGTTCGTTCGTAATGTGCATCGGGTAGTTTGGCAAAATTGCTAAATTCGGTTGCTATATTACTCAAGGTGTCTATTTGTTCAATAAGATTGTGAGAGGTATTTTCAAACATTTTTTTCCACTTCTCATCGTTATTGTCAAAGGTACGTTGTAAGTGCTGCACGCTTAGTTTCATTGGTGTAAGTGGGTTTTTTATTTCGTGTGCAACTTGCTTAGCCATCTCCCGCCACGCACCCTCGCGCTCGCTTTGCACTAGCTTATTGGTACTCATGGCAAGTTCATCAACCATTCTGTTATATTCATTTACAAGCCGTCCTATTTCATCGGCACTAGAGTAGTGTATATGTTCGTTTTGAATACCTAATTGTAACTGACTCATTTTTTCTTGTACCTCTTGCAAAGGCGCCATCAAACGGTTGGCTAGTATAAATGTAATAATGAACACGATAATAAACAGCAACAAAAACAAGTTGATGAGCGTAACTAAATAGTTGCTTACCTCTTTGGTTAATTCGTTTTGTTTGGCAAAATACGGTAGGTTTATATAGCCTATTACATTGTTGTTGTTGTTTTCAAAGGGTAAGTATGATGATAAAAAATTAAGCTCGCCTATGGTTTCATTTTGTGTAAACGATGTTTTCTTTTCTTCAATTAACTGCGTGTGCGCATCGTTATTCATGAGCGATGATATTACTCCTTGCTCAAACAATTTAGGTTGAGACGAGGCTATAAGCCTGCCCTGCGTGTCAAACACATTTATATCCGTATAAAACACATTTGCCAAGCGCGATAAATTGTAATTTAAGTACTCTGAATCTATGTTGCTTAGCTTTGTTTCGGCACCAAACGTTTGTTCTAGGCTTATAAGTACACTATGAATTTTTTCGCTAATAAGTGTTTCGTTTTTTTGTTGATACTGATTTTTTACAATAGTAATGGTACCATAGCTTATTAAAACTATGGTAGCTATCAATATTAAGAGGAACGTTATTTGTATTCGTCCACGCAAAGATGGTGTGTAAAGGTGCTCTATTTCGTTATAAAAATATATAATCCACACCACTATGTAAGTGCTTAATAACAATAGTAAAATATAAATTATAGCACCCAAATAGTTGTTGTACGAAATACTGTGCTTACTTAATACTACCGTTATATTGTTAGGTTTTTGAGTTATGTAATGGTAATAATTATCATCTATATTACTTATTTCTTCGCCCACCAAACCGCTTGTGTATACTGATTTTAATGGATAGTTATATCCACCTAACTTAGTTACCAATTCATTATTTTGGTAACGTGCATAGTTGTAATTATATAAATTGGTTTGCGCTTCTATTTTATTGTCCAATAGTAAATCTGGGAAGCCTATTTCGTCGGCCAGTAATTTGTTTTTAAGAGTAATGTATAGTGTGCCTCTGCTTGGCTTGTTTTTACCGGCGTGTAACACAAATTTAGCTACATAATAGTTTTGTTCGTTCTTATTTTTTATAAATACAAATGTACTTTTAGCATTAGCTAAAGCAGTGTTTTTCATCTCTACTTCGTACTGCGAAATATCTTTTTTGTCGTTAATGTTTTCAGTAATAACGGACTCTCCATTGGTGTTAAACAAGTGCGGTTGTAGGTTATATTTTTCCCAATAGCCATTAAAGTACTTTTGCAGTATATACTTTTTTATATCGCCTTTAAAGTTTTTTTGGGTAGCAATAACACCCAACATACTATCGGTTTCTATTTTTGGTAATATACTTAATATTAAATTTTCGGCTATTGCGTCTTGTTCCTCCGCTAGTTTTTCTACTATTGTTTTTCGGTAATTTTTTTCCTTAACATCAACTAACTGGTTAATTTTTAAGGTAATAAAAATAGCATTACTTATAAACACTAGTCCTAGTACATATATTTTATATTGTTTTTTTATTTGTAATGTAAGTACGCACAGCAGTAATGTTAATGCGCCAATAATAAACGTACTAATGCCCACAAAAGCTATTACGATACTCAACACAAGAATGATAGCCGAAATTATTATCAAACGCTTGTAGGACATTGTTTTTATTATGTACTGAAGACTTACAACACATATAGAGAAATTAAAAACAATTAAAAATAATGCTGTAAATGTTTCGAGAGATACCGTAAGTATATTAAACAAAACAAATGCTATTTGGGAATCGCGCACCAATAATTCTATTAAATAATAATTACCAAACAACAATGTTATGATTAAGCTAAAATAAACATAAATAAGGGTTTTACTTTTTATTATCCTAATGGTTAATAAAAAACAAAATAATACTATTGTGCTATTTAATAAAGAATCGCCTAATGATGGAAAAAACACATTACTGCCAAATGAAGACGGATTAAACAAGCCTGTGCAGTATAACGATACGGGAAGTTTAAAATATATCAACGCTATTCTAAGTAATACAATAACTCCACATACAATTAATTTTTTAGTGCTGTTACTCCACTTATTATTACGATACACTAATGCAATACACAAAATTAAAAACACTACCAAGCAAGCAAAATCAATCCATAAGGCCCATGTTGATATTTCAAAAGTAGTTACTTCGTTATCAATTAAACTAAATAGGTACTGTCCGCTCTTACTATTTATCGCATTGGTTGTACTATTATTTATTTCGGGTTTGGCTTGTGTACTTATAGGCGAAAATGCTTTAGTAAATCCATTTTTAAGAAACGAATTTACATACGGATAATTGTTATATAGTTTTACATATACTACATAATCCCATGTGGGTGTGTATACTACTATACGTTCGTAAAAACCATTGGCTGTTTTTATGCACAGTGGGTTTTGTTTAGCATTTAAGTTTATATTTGGTGCTAAAGCGTTGGTATTCCAGTAATATAGTTGTTTATTTTTGTAAACATGAATAAAAAAATCATCATTAACCAAATGGTCAAATTTATGAAAGTTGTTTTTAACCTCACTTTGGTTGGTTAATTCGGCTAATAATTCGTAGCCTAATTGCTCTTGCGCTATAACTTGCTGTTGTATATGTTGAGTGGTTTTTTCGGAGTTCCATTGTGCATTATACATATACACAACTCTCATTGTTAACAAAGCAACGAGCAACAACACTACATATTTTATGTTTATTTTACGTAACACGTTTATTCAAAATCGTTATTGCCCGACGGTTTTCCAATACGGTATATAAGCCCCAAACCAAACGAAATATACTGCGTGTTTAATTTTACATCTTGCGCAGTATATACTTTCGATAATAATTTGTAATGCAAAGCATCTGCATCAAAACGTGTGTTTACGTAAGTATAGCCTATAGTACAACCCAGTAGCATTAGTTTATCCTCATCAACATACCAATAAAAACCCACCTTGGGTTGCAACGTATAACCCTTAACTACATTGCTTGCAGGAAAGCTATCTATAGGGGTTGTATTAGTAGTTTGCATAATACCTACACCCAAACTATAATCGATTACTAGGCTACTACCGTCATTTTTCCAGTAACCCACTTGTAGCAAACCACTAAGTGCACTACTAGTTACGGCTGGTTTTTTTTTGTTTTCAATTGATGTTGTACGTACGCTCACATAACTATCTTTAGACTGAAATCGTTTAAAATCGGCACCAAAGCCCATATAAAACTGTTGTTTTTTTCCCAACAGATAGTTGGCACTAAGGTCTGCGTTATAGACGCCTGTATATTGTTTTCTAAAAAAATTATTACTTACTGATTTGGGAACCATTACGTTGGCTTTAATAAAAAAACGTGTGGGTTGTGCAGTGACTATTGTGGGTTGAATTTTTAATAAAAGTAAAAAAATCAATATTATTTTAAAAAAAAAAGTGCGCATCATAATTATTATAAATACTTTTATATAAACATAAAGATAGTAGTAAAATGATAGCCAGCATAAGTAACGGAATAAAAATAGAAATAAATACGCAGTATGTTTTAGCGATGTCTAAACCAGAGCAAGGTAGTTTTATGTTTTCGTACCACATAAGTATTACCAATACTAGCGATTATACTGTACAACTAACAAAACGTTTTTGGCGCATATTTGATTCGGATTATTCCCTCAAGTATACTGAAGGAGTGGGCGTTGTGGGCGAACAACCTATATTAGCACCTAACCAAAAGTTTGAATACAACTCAGGCTGTAGCCTCAATTCCGACATGGGTTACATGCAAGGGTATTATACTTTTGTAAACACGATTACCAACGAAGAATTTAAAGTTCAAATACCTCGCTTTGAATTGATAGTGCCTGAAAAGTTGAATTAATGAGTTGTTAATACAAACCAATAAAATAAGCTCCATTATCAGTTTGATAACGGAGCTTATTTTACTTGGTGGATATGATAATATAGCATTAATATTATCAAATAATTGAAATAACCCTTTGCACCCATAGCAAATTATAGACTGTATTTTTTTACATTCAGTATTCTCCGCACTTACATTTTAATCTCCGCATTTTTGCGGAGATTAAAACCACTAATCTCCGCAAAAAAATCAGCCTATTAAATTATAACTGGTGCTTCGTCCGCCTGCGTTGTCTTTTTCGAGTATGGCTTTATTTATTAAATCTTGTATGTCTCGCAAGGCAGTATCGGGCGAACACTTGGCTATTTTAGCCCATTTAGACGAGTTTAATTTTCCGTCAAAGCCATCAAACAATTTATTTATAAGTAGTCGTTGGCGTTCGTTAATAACGATTTTGCTATGCTTGTCCCAAAATACAGTTTTGTTGCTTACTCGCTTTAGTACTTCGTTGCTTGCATTTAAGGCATTGTTTAGGCACTGTAAGTACCACATTAGCCATTCGGTAATATCTAATGTGCCACGTTGTGTTTTTTCTAAAATAGCGTAATAGCCTTTTCGTTCTACACGTATTTGTGCACTCATACTATAAAAGCGTTCGTGTCCGCCATCGGCTTTGGCAAGTTGCATATCGGCCAAAGCCCTTGCTATACGTCCGTTTCCGTCATCGAATGGGTGTATAGTAACAAACCAAAAATGCGCCACCGCCGATTTTATAACTACGTCGGTAGTACTAGCGGCATTAAACCAGTGTAAAAATAATTTCATTTCCGCAGCCAAGCATTCGGCACTAGGCGCTTCGTAATGTACACGCTCTTTACCCATAGCGCCCGATACTACTTGCATAGGTCCATTTTGGTTATTGCGCCAATTACCTACCGTTATGTTATACATGCCACTGCGCCCAGTAGGAAACAATGCAGCGTGCCAATTGCATAAACGTTTTTTGTTTAATGGCTTTGTGTAGTGTTGTGTGGCATCTAGCATCATTTCTACTACACCGTCGGTATTTCTATCGGTAGGTACTAACCCAGCTATATCCATACCTAACTTTCGGGCAACCGACGACCGCACTTGGTCTTTGTTTAATAATTCGCCCTCTATCTCCGACGATTTTAAAACATCTAACGTTAGTGTGTGTAAATTAGTTTCGTCTCTACGTGCAAAACCCAACATTTCCATACGCCCTGTTAAATGCCCTTGTTTGTGTCTAACTTCAGTAAGCATAGGTAGTATAACCGTATTGTTCCACGTAAAGTTGGGCCATTTTTTTAGTTCGTGTATGTATTTGTTCATTTTATTCTCCGCTTTTATGCGGTAAATATAATTACTATTCTCCGCACATACAAACTTATTCTCCGCATTTATGCGGAGAATAAAATTACTATTCTCCGCAAAAAACAAAGCCTCCGCTACGGTTATATTGTAGCGGAGCTTACTGTTTATTATTATGTTTTAAACTAATTATTTGTACTCTATTTTTAAATAATCTTGCATTAAATAGCTTGGAATTGCAAAACTTACCCCTTCAGTATTAGTACCTACTAATTTTGATACAATAACTCCATGTAATTTACCATTAGTATCGTACAATGGGCCACCACTATTTCCACCATTTACCGACATTGACAACTGTAAAACGTTGTTGTTGTTGGCTTTACGCTCATTAGATATAATACCTGTAGAAACTGACTGACCTAACTCTACCGATTTAGGAGCACCAATAGTAAGTACGTCTTGCATTGGTTCAAATGCTTTTGTATTACTTACTTCAAATGCTTTTTTAAATTTATAATCTACTTTTATTAAAGCCAAATCTCTAAATTTATTATAACGCACTATTGTAGCCTCTAATTCCTCGCCATCATTGGTTATTACTTTTATAGGGCTTAATTTGCCTGGATATTTATCTGCTACTACATGATAGTTGGTTACTATATAGCCATCATTACTTATAGCAAATCCGCTACCATGCCCTTTATCTTTACGTTTAATTATTACTGAAGCATAACCTGCATCTGCCTTAGATACAACTGCACTTTGTGGTTTGCCAATGCTTAACTGTGGGTCGTTGATAGTAAAATTAGGCTCTTGTTTTAAGTACTTAGTAAACTTAGTGTTTTTGTGTAAGCGCAAGTACGAATTATCAATAGCATCACCATACATTTTTGATAACGTTGTGTTATAATCTTCCTTGTCTCTACTTCCATTAAAAACTGATCCCTCAGGATATGCAAAATCACCTGATAAATCTTGCGTGTCTATAGAGTCTAAAATTTCATTATAAGAATTTTTTATGTACCAAGTGGTAAATAATTTTGCTTTTTGATAAGCACCTCCAACTGATTTTTTAGAAATAAAATAGGTATTTAATTTTTTGATATTTCCCTCTAATATTACTGTATTATTATCGTCAGTAAATACCTTGTTAAGCGTATCTACGTAGCCCGTGTTGCGCAATGTTTTATACACATTTTCACTATATTTTATATCATCATATTTTATTTCGTTGTTCTCTGCTTCGTTTAACGATTTACCCTTTTTCTTTTTCATGTCCGCTTTTTTCTTTTTCATATCCGCTTTAGCCTGCTTACTATCTGCTTTTTTTTCTGCATCTTTCATTGTCTTCGCCAAATCAGTTGAGTACGCTAAGTAAAACGAATTAATATCTCGGTCTCTATTTTTTATACTCAACTTTATGTTAGAAATATCTATTCGCTTTTCTTTAGCAGCATCTCTAAGTACTAGCTTATCTTCCGATTTGAAAGTGTTAGTTTTATTATACGAAATCCCTTTTGGATTCATCAAATCAAACACTAAACCGTAGTATAACGGAATGTCCAATATTATCATTGGGTAATAAGCTATTGGACGACGCATACCAATTAATGCAGCATATTGGTCTTTATAACCTGGCGTTTGCAACACTACCTGCTTAGCACCATCTTTTTTTACTTTGCCTTTTACTTCACTCCCTTTACCAAACTCTTCGTTATCAATATACACAGTGGTTTTAGCATTATCGGTATTAATTTTAATTTTTTGTTTTTTTGGCATAAAAATGCTCACGCAACCAGATAGCATAACAACACCTGTGGCTAATAAAATAGTCTTTTTCATTCTTGTTTAAATTAATTTTCGGTTTATTTTTTTGCAAACATAACATAACATAACATAACATTATGAAAATAAACGAGAAAAATAATTTAAAAAACGCACAACACCCTCAAGTACGTAGTATATAATTTATTTTTATATTATTTTGTTGTATAGCCTCTAGCATGTTATATTCCCAAAGCGCTGATAGTACTGTTACTAGATGGTAGCTACCACGATTTAAAAGACCTAAAACAACAGCGCAAAAAACAATTATTATTAGATGAAGAAAAATATTATCAGCTTAATTATCCTGCTACTTTATACTAACACTTTGCGTGCACAAGCACCTAATGATTCGTTA
>JACMRI010000141.1 GCA_014376525.1 Bacteroidia bacterium
AACTATCAAGCTATATTACCGCTTCGTGGAAAAATATTAAACGTGGAAAAAGCCATGATGCACAAGATATTTGAAAACGAAGAAATAAAAAATATGTTTACAGCATTTGGCGTTTCAATTGGTACTCCAGATGATGCGAAGGCATTGAATACAGTAAAATTACGTTATCATAAAATAATAATAATGACGGATGCGGATATTGATGGCTCGCACATTACTACGTTGATACTTACTTTTTTCTTTCGTTATATGAAAGATTTAATTGAAAATGGATACGTGTATATAGCCTTACCCCCATTGTATTTGGTTAAAAAAGGCCAAGAGCAACGTTATGCATGGAATGATGAAGAACGTAAGGCTGTAGTAGCCGAATTTAGCGCAACAGGTCGTGAATCTAGTATAGGAATTCAACGTTATAAAGGTTTAGGAGAAATGAACGCAGACCAACTATGGGAAACTACAATGAACCCAGCTACCCGTACACTAAAACGTGTAACTATTGACAACGCTACAGAAGCTGACCGTATATTTAGTATGCTTATGGGCGATGAAGTTCCGCCACGTCGTGAGTTTATTGAAAAAAATGCTAAGTATGCGCGTATTGATGCCTAATTAATACACCAAAAGAATGCACACAAATTAAAAGTGCCACGATTAAATAATCGTGGCACTTTTAATTTAGAAATAGTATATGTTAATAAAACTTTTACACCATTATTTATTTCCCTCTAGTGTATTCGTTAAATCTATAAATTGTGCTACACTTAGTTGTTCGGCACGTTTACCCAAGGTTACCTCATCTATATTATTGTAATTAATACCTAATGCTTTGAGTGCATTACGCAAAGTTTTACGGCGTTGGTTAAATGCCGTTTTTACTACTTTGTAAAACATTGTTTCGTTACACTCTACTTCTAAATGTTCCTTGCGAGTGAGGCGTATTACTGCCGATTGAACTTTGGGTGGTGGGTCAAACAGTGTGGCATCTACCGTCATTAAATATTCTATGTTATAATAAGCTTGTGTTAGCACGCTGGTTATACCATATACTTTGCTCCCATGCTTTGCTGCATAACGCTCAGCAACTTCTTTTTGAAACATGCCTACCACTTCGGGTACAAAAGGTCGATTTTCTAGTATTTTAAATATTATTTGTGTAGAAATATTGTAAGGAAAATTTCCAATAACGGCAAACTGCTCGCCTTCTTGTAACGAAAGTAATTGTGTAAAATCAGCCTTTAAAAAATCGCCCTCTATAATTTTAAGACCTGTATCAACATATGCTTCACGCAAATATTGTACTGATTCAGTATCGATATCTATAACGTGCGTTTGATAGTTATTATTTTGTAATAAATACTGTGTAAGTACGCCCATGCCAGGCCCTATTTCTAATACGTTTTTATATTTATCAGTAAGTGCAAGGGCATCAACAATAGCTAATGCCACGTCTTGATCTTTAAGAAAATGCTGGCCTAAATGTTTTTTTGGTTTTACTAATTTCATAGTTTATTTAATTTCTTTTATACTTATCATACAACATAAAAGCTAGTGCGCAAACCACTACAAATAAAAGTGCTGATAGTTTATTAATTTTACTAACTGTTTTTTGTTCTACAGCAATAATCTGTTTTTTAATGTCTTTTAATTTTAATGCCAATTTATTTTTCTCAGCCTCACTTTGGTTTAACAAAATTTCTTTCTCTTTTATTATGTTATCCTGATTGGCCAAAGTATCTGAGTAAAGGCGGTACAATTTATAATTAGCAAAAGCTTCTTTATAGTTACCCATTGCACTATCTGCTTCTACTAACGAACCATATGCACCAGCTAATAAGTCAATGCTATTAATACTCTTGAGTAAAGTTACTGCTGCCGTAAAATAGTTTTGTGCTTCTTTATATTTTTTTTGTTTGTAATTTAAATCGCCTAATTGAATATTTGCCTGCCCCATTACATGTTTATTGTTTATTGCAGTACTCATTTTTAGCGCTTTTGTTACGCTAATTAACGCTGCTGAATAATTAGCTTGTCGTATATAAATACCACCAATGTTATTATGATAATACCCAATATCAGTTTCATTACCTAATTCTTCCTCTATTTTTAAAGCATTGTTATATCCTAGTAAGGCTTGGTCATAATCTCCTTTTTCATCATAACATATACCAATGTTGTTGTAGGCTTTAGCCATACCCTCTTTATGATTAATTTCTCGCGATACTTTTAATACGTTGAGAAACATTTTTAATGCCTCATTAAATTTTTTTTGTGCCACATAAACTGATGCAATATTACTGTAAGAGTTAGAAATTCCCTTTTTATCGTTTAACTCTTGGTATTTTTGTAAGGCTAAATTATTATATTTTAATGACTCTTTATAGTTGCCCTTGTATATGTAAGCCGAGCCTATTTTACTGTAAGCCTTTGCTATTCCTTTTTTAAAATTTAATTGTGTAGCTAGCTTTAAAGCTTCGTTACTAAGGCTTATACACTTATCAAAATCACCTATTACGGTAAGATATTCCTTACCTAATACACTAAGATGATTTACTTTATTAGTATCATCCTTATCGTTTTTAATTAATGAGTACAACGAATCTATTTTACTTTGTTTTGCAAAACAGGTGCTAAAGCTAAATAGGAGTACTAAAAATAAAGTGGTTTTTAATGTCATTTTAAGGCGTGTTTAAATAATTGTTTTACTTAGTAATTGCGTTTGTACCCTTTGTATAACATAAAACCGAGTGTGCAAATAGTAATAAACAAAGCTCCAGACAACACATTAATCTTTTTTGTTGTTTTCTGTTCTGCAATAATTGCCTGCTTATCCGCATTTTTTAATTTTAGTAAAAGTTCATTTTTTTGAAACTCAGTTTGACTTATTAAAGCTTGATTTTCTTTTATTATGTTATCCTTATTAGCTAAAGTATCTAAATAAAGGCGGTACAATTTATAATTAGCAAACGCCTCTTTATAGTTACCCAAAGCACTATCTGTCTCTACCAACGAACCATATGTATTAGATAAAAGATCCATACTATTAATAGATTTAAGTAATATTTTGGCAGTGGTGTAATACTTTAAGGCTTCGTTATATTTTCTTTGTTTATAATACAAATTTCCTAGCTGAAGATTGTTCTGCCCCATCGTATATTTATTTTGCAATTTTGTACTCATATCAAGTGCTTTGGTTAAATTTTTTAACGACTCCGCATATTTTAACTGAAGTAAGTAAACATATCCAATATTACTATAACTCATTGATATATTTAGATTATTACCCAACTCCATTTCTATTTTTTGCGCATTTGTAAAACCAATAAGTGCCTCGTCATACTTTTTAGTATTTTCATAACAAACACTTATGTTATTATAAGCAAAAGCAACTCCCTCTTTATAGTTCATTTCTCTGCTTACTCTTAGTACATTTAAGAACATTTGTAAAGCCTCATTAAATTTTTTCTGCGATAAATAAACTGCCGCAATATTATTGTATGAGTTGGCAATACCTTTTTTATCGTTCAATTGTTGGTACTGTTGCAATGCTAAATTGCTAAATTTTAAAGACTCATAATAAGTACCTTTATACAAGTAAGAAGCACCAATTTTACCATTAGCTTGAGCAATACCTTTTTTAAACTTTAATTGTGTAGCCAATACTAAAGCTTCTTTGCTAAAAATTAAACACTTATCGGGGTCGCCTACTACAAATAAATATTCCTTACACAAAGCATTAAGATGATTTACTTTGGTAGTATCATTTTTATCAATTTTAATTAAAGCAGTAAGCGAATCTGTTTTACTTTGTTTTGCAAAACAAGTGCTAAAGCTAAATAGAAGTACTAAAAATAAAGTGTTTTTTAAAGTCATTTTAAGGAGTGTTTAAATAATTGTTTTATTTAGTAATTGCTTTTATAGCCTTTGTATAACATAAAACCAAGTGTACAAATAGTAATAAACAAAGCTCCAGACAACACATTAATCTTTTTTGTTGATTTCTGTTCTGTAATAATTGACTGCTTATCCGTATTTTTTAATTTTAGTAAAAGTTCATTTTTTTGAAACTCAGTTTGACTTATTAAAGCTTGATTTTCTTTTATTATGTTATTCTTATTGGCTAAAGTATCTAAGTAAAGGCGGTACAATTTATAATTAGCAAACGCCTCTTTATAGTTACCCAAAGCACTATCTGTCTCTACCAACAAACCATATGAAGTAGATAAAAGATCCATACTATTAATAGATTTAAGTAATATTTTGGCAGTGGTGTAATACCTTAAGGCTTCGTTATATTTTCTTTGTTTGTAATTTAAATCGCCTATCTGAAGATTGTTCATCCCCATTGCATATTTGTTTTGCAACTTTGTACTCATATCGAGCGCTTTAGTTAAATTTTTTAACGACTCCGCATATTTTAACTGACTTAAGTAAATATATCCAATATTACCATAACTCGTAGATACATTTAAATTATTACCCAACTCCATTTCTATTTTTTGCGCATTTGTAAAACCAATAAGCGCCTCGTCATACTTTTCGGTATTTACATAACATACACCAATGTTGTTGTAAGCTTGAGCCATTCCCTCTTTATAGTTCATTTCTCTGCTTATTCTTAATACGTTGAGATACATTTTTAACGCCTCATTAATTTTTTTTTGTGCCAAATAAACTGTTGCAATATTATTGTAAGCATTAGAAATTTCCTTTTTATCGTTTAACTCTTGATATTTTTGTAAGGCTAAATTATTATATTTTAATGCCTCGTTATAATTACCCTTGTATGTGTAAGCCACGCCTATTCTAACGTATGCTTTTACTATTGCTTTTTTAAAATTTAATTGTGTAGCTAGCTCTAAAGCTTCGTTACTAAGGCTTATACACTTATCAAAATCACCTATTACATAAAGATATTCTTTACCCAAAGCAGTAAGATGATTTACTTTGGTAGTATCATTTTTATCAATTTTAATTAAAGCGTACAGCGAATCTATTTTACTTTGTTTTGCAAAACAAAGTGTTGAAAAGCATATTACCAATAATGAGGTGCAAATAAGTTTCATTCCTATTTATTTTTTTAAAATTAATTGTATAGGGTTAGCAATACTTCCGTTTGGTTTTTCAATTCCTAAATAAGTAGTTACTGTTGGTGCTATTTGGGTAATGGTGGTGTGAGTGTAATCACTTTTTGCTTTGGGTACGTTTCCTCCCCACCATATAAGAGGCACGTGGGTATCATACGTATATTGTGTACCATGCGATGTACCTTTCTTTTTGTACGTTAACCAGCCCGCATTTAATGCTAATACTACATTGCCACTGCGCTTGCTGTAGTAGCCATTGGCAATCATTTCTTGTGCATAATTGGCGTTGCTCATAGTAGTTATTTCTCGGCTTGTAAATGCGTTTTTAATGCCCTCTTGCTGTTGCAAAAAACGAGCAAGTTCAGTTTCTATTTTATCAATATCCAAGTTATTACTTGCTATTGCACTAAGGTTTAAATATAAGTTACAGTTTTCTTCTTCCTCTATTAAATCGGCTACTGCAAATTTTTGTTTTAAAAATTTGTTACCACTATCCATTATGTAATCGCCGTCGGAGTAACCTGCGGGTATTTTTTTATCTATAAGCATGTTGGGCACAGGCACAGCACCATGGTCGGCGGTTAAAAATAATAGTACGTTTTTCTTACCTATATTTTGGTCAATATAATTTAGTAGTAATTCCAATTCCTTATCCAAGCGCAAGTAGGTATCTTCGGTTTCTATAGCATCGGTTCCGTATTGATGCCCTACATAATCCGTGCTCGAAAAGCTAATAGTAATCATGTCTGTGTTGTTTTCGGTAGTACCTAGTTTTTCATTTTGCAAAATACTTACAGCCATTTCGCGCACTATAGTGTTACCAAACGGTGTGGTACGTAGCATTTCATAACTACCAACAGCTGCATATATTTTTTGTAAATTGTGCGGAAAAGTAGGTTTATCTTCGCCCTTTAATGTTTCTTCATAAGGTGTTTCGTCTATGGTACTTTCTGTGTATTTATCCAATGGCAAAAGCGTTGTCCAAGGCTGTTGTATATAGCTTTGAGGCAGTTTACGATTGTTAAATGTATTTACCCATTCTGGCAATTTTTCCATGTAGTGTGTTGATGATATGAAGTTGCCCGTTTTACCATCAAACCAATATGCACCATTGGCGGTATGGCCAGCGGGCAATATACTTGAGCGGTCTTTGAGCGACACCCCTATTACTTTGTTTTTAAATTGTTGTGCCAAATGCAGTTCATCGCCTATGGTGGTAGTAAGCATATTTTTAGGACTCATTTTACCAGCTTTTTCAGTACCTCCAAGGCATTGCACATTTTCGTCTTCGGTGCAATACATTGTTTTTTTGGTGGCTCTATTATACCAATCGTTTCCTACTATACCATGGCTTGATGGACTTGCACCTGTAAATATACTTGCATGCCCAGCAGCAGTAACAGTGGGCGAATAATTGTAGTGTGTGTTTTCGCAAAACGTACCTTCGTTTACCAAACGTTTAAAACCCTTATTGCCATACTTGTTCCAATATTTATATACATAATCGTAGCGCATTTGGTCTACCACTATACCTACTACTAGCTTAGGACGTTTGGTAGGTTGTGCTTGCGCAAAAACGTTGATACTATTTGCTACTACCATACATAGTGCTATGGTATAAATACTGTTTTTCATTGCTGTATATATTTTTATTATCCTTTTCGAAAGTAGTATAAATAAAGCAATTATGCACACTGCATTTTGTTTATAATTATGTGTATGATATGCTTGGTTAGAGTGGGAGATACGAGCAGAAAATAATACTTTTGTAATAGTAGTAATAACTAATTATTGTAGACCAATTATTTAGTATTCTGCACAACACATTAGCAAACTTATTAAATGAAAATTATAAAAACATATTTCCTCCTCATACTTACAATAGCAAGCCTTACTAGCCAAGGGCAACAAGCTAATAGCAAAAAGAAAACTTGGCCTACTACTCGCATTTTGTTTTTGTTTGATGCCAGCAATAGTATGTATGGTACATGGCAAAGCGGCACTAAGATAGATGTAGCCAAAAAACTATTTTCTAACTTGTTGGATAGTATTGGTCAGCGTAAGGATATAGAACTGGGCTTACGTGTTTACGGGCATCAAAAGCATTATCCACCACAAGACTGTGATGATAGTAAACTAGAAGTACCCATTGCCAAAAATAATGTGGAGAATATAAAAAAACGCATGCTCACCATTAAACCCAATGGTACTACGCCTATAGCAGCAAGTTTGGAATTAGCAGCCAACGATTTTGTAAAAAAAGAAAACACCAAAAACTTTATAGTACTTATAACCGATGGAGTAGAAGCCTGTGGTGGCGACCCTTGCGCTATATCCAAAGCATTGCAAGCGCAAGACATTATTCTTAAACCATTTATAGTAGGTATAGGTAACGAAACTGCCGAATTTAAAAAAGCGTTTGATTGTGTAGGAACTTATTTTGATGCTACCGACGAAAAGAATTTTATTAAAATACTCAATATCATTATTACCCAAGCCCTTACCAGTACTACGGTACAAGTAAACTTGATGGACACATACAACAAACCCAACGAAACCAACGTAGCCATGACCTTTGTAGATGAAAACACAGGCGCAGTAAAGTTTGATTACATGCACACCATTAACCACCGTGGCGAACCCGATACTGTGTTACTTGACCCATCAACTACCTACAAACTTATTGTACATACCATACCTCCTGTGGAGAAAAAAAACATTAAACTAAATATGGGGAGACACAATATAATACCTGTAGATTGTGGACGTGGCGCACTTATGCTAAAGTGCCAAGGCAATACCACAGAGTATAAAACATTGCAATACATTGTGCGTAAAAATACCGATTTGGCTACGCTTAATGTACAACAAGTAAACACAGCCGAAAAATATTTAATAGGCAAATACGATTTGGAAGTATTTACTATTCCTCGTATTTTAATAAAAGATGTGGCTATTACGCAAAACAAAGTTACCACAGTAGAAATACCACAACCTGGTATATTGAGTGTTAATAGTACTTCGGTGGGGTATGGCTGTATATATCAGCAGTTAAAAAACGAACAGAAATTAGTATATAACTTAAGCGAATCTGCCTTGCAAGAGCGTATAACCATGCAACCTGGCAGCTACAAAATAGTGTACAGACCACGTACCGCACACGAAACTATATATACCGTTGAAAAAGAATTTAAAATAGAAAGTGGTGGCTCAGTACAAATAAAATTGTAATATTAAATTTGAAAAAAATAAAACTCATACAACTTAATTTTACCCAATGATACACAACTTTACAAACGCAGGCGACAACGATACACGATCGGGCTTTGGCGTAGGATTATTAGAACTAGGACGCACTAACCCTAACGTAGTGGCCTTATGCGCCGACCTTGTAGGCTCACTTAAAATGGACGCTTTTATTAAAGAATTTCCTGAGCGTTTTTTTCAAATAGGTATTGCCGAAGCCAACATGATGGGCATAGCTGCCGGTATGACCATAGGTGGTAAAATACCGTTTACGGGTACCTTTGCCAACTTTAGTACCGGGCGTGTGTACGACCAAATACGCCAATCTATTGCGTACTCCGATAAAAATGTAAAAATATGTGCTTCGCATGCGGGTATTACATTGGGCGAAGATGGTGCTACACATCAAATAATGGAAGATATTGGTTTGATGAAAATGTTGCCCAATATGGTAGTGATAAATCCTTGCGATTATAATCAAACTAAAGCCGCAACCCTTGCCATTGCCGATTATGTAGGTCCTGTATATTTACGTTTTGGTCGCCCCAAAGTTGCCAATTTTACATCGGCCACTGATAAGTTTGAAATAGGAAAAGCACTACACTTAATAACAGGAACTGATGTAACTATACTAGCCACAGGGCACTTGGTGTGGAGCGCAATACAAGCCGCCGAGCAATTAGCCACGCTAGGCATAAGCGCAGAAGTAATAAATATACATACCATAAAACCATTGGACAACGCTGCAATACTAGCATCGGTAACTAAAACTAAATGTGTAGTAACTGCCGAAGAACACCAATACAATGGTGGACTTGGCGATGCCGTAGCACAATTACTAGCACGCCACTTACCTACACCTATGGAGTACGTAGGTATGAACGATAGCTTTGGCGAAAGTGGTACACCCGACGAACTACTTGTAAAATATGGTATGGACGTGCCACACATAGTAGCGGCAGTTAAAAAAGTGGTGGTAAGAAAGTAAGCAAATGAATAACTTAGCACTCATTACAGGCGCATCGGGCGGTATAGGTTTAGCCTTAGCAACAGTACATGCACAACACGGCGACGATTTACTATTAGTGGCTCGTAGCTCGGATAAACTACGTGAATTAAAAAACGAACTAGAAAAAAAATACCATGTAAAAGTACATTGCCTAGCTCTTGATTTAGCGTTACCTAATGCTGGACTGGATTTGTTTAATATTGTATCACAAAGCGACTTAACAGTAAATTATTTAATAAATAACGCAGGTTTTGGCGATGTAGGTTTCCTTGTTGAAAACGATTGGGATAAGGAACTACAAATGATAAACCTAAACGTAATAACGCTTACACAATTAACCAAATTGTTTGCGCAAGATATGATTAAACGTGGTGGTGGCAAAATTATGAATGTAGCCTCCACAGCTGCGTTTCAATCAGGACCTAAAATGGCTATTTACTTCGCTACTAAGGCGTATGTATTAAGCTTTTCGGAGGCTGTTAATAACGAACTTTGTGCGCAAGGCGTTACGGTAACTGCGCTTTGCCCTGGTCCTACTCAAAGTGGTTTTAATAAAGTGGCCGGTTTTAATGGTGGTGCACTTAAAAATAGCAAAATACCCACAAGCCAACAAGTAGCCGAATATGGCTACAATGCAATGATGGCAGGTAAAACAGTTGCTATACATGGTGTTATGAATACTATTATGGCAAACGTAGTACGTTTTATACCTCGTGCATTGGCAGTAAAAATTACTCGTTACTTTATCGAAAAATAAATTATAATTCATGAAAATCCATTTCAATTTTAGTGCATTGTTTTTTATAGTATTGTCAATAATTAGCAGGCAGGCATCAGCTCAAAAAACACTTACACTTACTGATTGTATAAAACAAGCCGTAACAAGTAATTTACAAATACAACAGCAATTATACGCTACACAAACTGCACAAGCAAATAAGCTACAAGCCAATGCTAGTGCGCTACCTAGTGTAAATGCTTATGGAACCCACAACTATAATTTTGGACAAACTATTGACCGTTTTACCAACCAATTTATACAAGGTAAAGCCGTACAAAGTAACAACTTTTATGTGCAAGGCGCATGGACATTGTTTGCAGGCGGGCAAAACTACAACAACATACAACAAGCCAATGTAAACTTACTTGCTAGCCGTTATGATTATGATAACCTGCGCAATACCATTACACAAAACGTAGCACAAAATTACCTACAAGTATTACTTAATACTGAAGTGCTAAAGGTTACCAAAAATCAATTAGCACAAACGATTATAAATATAGATATGGTTACAAAGCGTGTAAATGCTGGTACTGCACCGCAATTAGACTTACTTACTATGCAAGCACAAAAAGCAAACGAAGAATTAAACATGGTAACTGCCGAAAACAATTATGCACTTACACTACTCAGTTTAATGCAATTAATGAACATTGCCGACACGCAACAAATTAGCCTTGCTCCTATCGCAAACATAGATAGTTACCTATTAAATATAACCCCAATAAACACAACAGACATTTACATAGAAGCCAAAAAAAGTAGACCCGAAATAGTCAGTGTAGAAACCAAACTACGTAGTGCGTTATTTGCACGTCGCAATGTACAGGGTGCCGCATTACCCACGCTTACATTTAACGCAAGTGTAGGTACAGGATATTCTGGACAAAGTAAGCAAATTGTAGGTTCTCCTACTGTGAGCGGGGCTAACTTATCAGGCTATGCGGAGTTTGTAAATCCATTAAATAATGAAGTGATACAAGCGCCTACATACACCCCTACTTTTAATTACGATACACGTACCACACCATTTAATACACAAATAAAAAAAAATATAAATCAATCCATAGGGTTTAGTTTGCAAGTACCAATATTTAATAATTTGCGCACACATACTGCTGTACAACGCGCACATATTAACGAACAAATAGCTCAAATAAATGTAAACACAGCACATCAACAATTATACAAAACTATACAACAAGCCGTAATGGAAATGAATGCTGCTAATAATAAACTAAACGCCACTGCACAAGTACTAAACACTCAAAAAGAAACTTACACACAAGCTACAAAACGCCACACTGTAGGGCTACTTAATAGTATGGACTATTTAAAATTTAAAACTTCCTTAGCCAAGGCAGAAGCCGACTATGCACAAAGCAAATATGAATATGTGTTTAAAAAAACATTAGTACAGTTTTATGCAACTAATAAAATAGAATTGTAATAATTTTTTAATACAACTTCATTCGTACATTAAAATGTGTCTTATTAAAATAAAAAATCTCTCACTAATGTACATAGTGAGAGATTTGTAGTTAAAAAACTTATAATTTATTTACTTATTTTCGCTTCCAAGAGTGTCGCCACCTGTTGATACTGCGTATTTTTCAATACGTAATTTACCTCCACCTTCAGTTGTTATTACAAACGATGTATCGGCAACCTCAACTATAACGCCATGTACACCACCTATGGTAATTACTTTGTCGCCTTTTTTAAGTTCTTCACGCAATTTTTTAGCATCTTTTTGTTTTTTCATTTGCGGACGCAACATGAAAAAATAAAATACAACTACTACCAAAATAATTGGCAAGAAACTAATTAATGGATTTTGTCCCGCTTTGGGCGGAGACATTAATAAAATGTGTAATAAATTCATGATTATTTATTTGTTTAAAAATTTAATTGATTAATTTGCTTGAGTAGCACTATTAGCATCATTAGGAGCATTTACATTGCCCATAATAGTTAGCACTTTGGTACTAGGTATGCAATTAGTTACTAGTGTTACCGTTTTGTTTTGCTTACCTTGTTTACCTGCACTATCAAAGGTTACATCAATAGTAGCTTCGGCGCCAGGTTTTAAGGGTTGCTTGGGGTATTGTGGTACGGTACAGCCACAACTTCCTTGTGCCGAACTTATTATTAAGTCTACTTTACCAGTGTTTTTAAATTTAAATGCATATTGCACTTTTTCGCCTTGTTGTATTTTACCAAAATCATGTTCTTCAGTTTCAAATTTCATGTTAGGTAATTCATCGGGGTTGGCTTCTTGGGCAGCAGCTGTAAGTGGGTTTCGCACCAAATCTACCAAGTCGGCATTTTCGTCAGTGGTTGTTTTTTCCTCTGCGCTATTGCAACCTACGGCAAATAGAAGTGTAGCTAAACTTAAGGCAAGTATAAAATATTTTTTCATAGTTGTAACTTACTTATTCGTTTACTAATGAAATATCAAATTGTACCAAATCTACAAACTCTTGTATGCGCTCTTCCACCTCGGTACTTGTAAGGTTTAACAAACGTTCGGTGCCAAATTTCTCTACACAAAACGATGCCATAGCAGAACCATAAATAATAGCACGTTTCATGTTTTCAAAGGAAATGTCTTTGGTTGAAGCCAAGTAACCTATAAATCCTCCTGCAAATGTATCGCCTGCACCTGTTGGATCAAACACGTCTTCAAGCGGCAGAGCTGGTGCAAAAAACACTTGCTCCTTGTTAAACAATAATGCTCCATGCTCTCCTTTTTTAATAATAAGGTATTTTGGACCCATTTTCAAAATCTTTTGCGCTGCTTTTACTAATGAATATTCGCCAGATAACTGTCGGGCTTCTCCATCATTAATAGTAAGTACGTCTATGTGTTTAAGATTTTCAATAAGGTCGTCCATGGCTATATCCATCCAAAAATTCATTGTATCCAATACAATTAATTTAGGGCGAGTAGTCATTTGTTTAATAACGTCTAGCTGCAATTTAGGCATTAGGTTACCCAACATTAAAAACTCTGCATTTCGCATTTCTTCGGGTACTACAGGCACAAAATCTGCCAATACGTTAAGTTGTGTGTCTATGGTGTCGCGGCTATTCATATCGTTGTGATATTTACCACTCCAAAAAAACGTTTTTTCATTTTCTTTTATCTGCAGGCCGTCCATATTAACCCCTTTCTGTTTTAATAGCTCGATGGTTTCCTTAGGAAAATCGCCACCTACCACACTTACTAAGCCCATTTTATGGGTAAACTGCGATGCCGATAAGCATATAAAAGTGGCTGCACCACCTACTATTTTGTCTGTTTTGCCAAAGGGTGTTTCTATGGCATCAAAAGCTACTGTACCTACTGCTAATAAACTCATTTTTATTTTTTTTAAATTATTCTTACTTTTTTTTACAAAGATATTGTTTTATTCAAAACATTGTATACTTTTGTGCCAACAAATCAGTAATGATATTGTAAAATTCCTTGATAGCTCAGCTGGTTAGAGCACATGACTGTTAATCATGGGGTCCCTGGTTCGAGCCCAGGTCGAGGAGCAAAAAAATAATATTTTGCTCTACTCTTAAAACCCCGTTTAATACGGGGTTTTTTATTATTTATAAAAACTAAATTATTACACGGTATACATTTAATAAGTATATTTTTAAATACCAATTATGCTATTTTCTATTTTATTCCTTCAACCCGACATTAATATAGGCGCTTGTATTATTAACGAGCCTATGGGAGCATTTACCAATCTACTCATTACTTTAGCCGCACTGGTAGGCTATTTTAAGTTGAGCAAGTTGTTAGTAACCGATGCGTACTTAAATTACTGGAAAATGTTTTTTGTAACCATGGCTTTTGCAATGTTTTATGCAGGATGCACACATGCGTTTAAGTGGGTATTTACAACACAACAATACAAATATGTGTGGCTAAGTATGAATTTGATAGGTATTGTACCTACCTTTTTTGCAACACAAGCAAGTCTTTGTTTTAGCCCTAATAAGTATTTTAAAAGCATTATATATACTTTACTAATTGCGGTTGTAGTGTTTACTATTGTAAAAAACAATTTTTTATTCGTTAAAATAGCTGCGGGTTTAGGTGTGTTTACAATATTATATATGCACACAATCCTTTACAAACGCACTGCATTTGAACCTTCGCCACTTATTATAGCAGGCATGTGCATAGGTATTTCTACCATTATAATTCATAGTTTAAAACTATCGTTACATACATGGTGCAATTATAAAGATATAAGCCACGTGCTTATGGCTGTGAGTGTGTATGTAATATTTTTAGGTGTTAAACGTTATACTGTTATACCTCAAAAATAAGTTTTAGGTGCTTATACACTAAGCTAATGGGTAAGCCCATTACATTAAAAAAATCGCCCTCTATTTTTTGTATTGCCGTGTAGCCTATCCATTCTTGTATACCGTAAGCTCCCGCTTTATCGTAAGGTTGATAGGTATCAAGGTAATGTTCAAGTTCGGCTATGGTAAGTGTATTAAAATGTACGGTAGTTGCATCATAAAAATTAATGCTTTTGGTGCGTGTTCGCATACTTACTGCGGTAAATACTTGGTGTGTATTTCCGTTTAATAATTGTAGCATACGCAAGGCGTCCGCCTTATCAATGGGTTTGTTTAACACTTGATTATTTACCCACACTACAGTATCGGCAGTTATTACCACTTCGTTGTTGCTTAGTGTACTTACATCAACAGCATTAGCCTTGAGTGCCGCTAAATACAAGGGTATTTCTTGTGCTTGTAATTTTGAATCAAATATTTCATCTACATTTATTTTTACAATTTCGTAAGGCAAACCCAAGCCTGCTATAAGTTCCTTACGACGCGGCGAAGCAGAAGCTAGTAATATTTTAATATGTTGTAATGCTTGCATTTAGTGTAGAAAATAATT
>JACMRI010000142.1 GCA_014376525.1 Bacteroidia bacterium
ATGACCGATAGCATTAAAAGCCAAGCGTGGTTATTAAAAGGCAACACTGCTACCAACCCTAACAAGCATTTTATGGGTACTACCGATAATACATCATTACGCATACGTACCAATAATACAGAGCGTGTAATAGTGGATAGTTTAGGTAACATTGGTATAAACACTACTACCCCTTCCGAAAAACTAGATATTAACGGGAGTATAAAAATAGTAGATGGTACACAAGGCGCTAACAAATTATTAACCAGCGATGCTATAGGAAAAGCCTCATGGAAATCTGTAGGGCAAGCTACCACATCTACAGCTATATACAGATATGGCGGAGTAATAGATTTAACCGCTTACGATACCAGTAAGTATTATCCAGTTGCATTTGCACCAGAAATAGCATATGAAGCCCTAAAAATAGAATTTAGTAGACCAGACACGCATGAAGATGATGCTTTTAATACTACTGCGATATTTACAGGAACACTTCATTTTGAAGGTACGTTTCGTCCTTACGGTTGGGGCAATACTTCAGGGCAAAATTACTACACACATTTTGAAGACGGTTATAATGGAGTGCCGCAATTAAGCTATGTTTCGCGAAGTGCTTTTAGTAATTCTATTGTATTTTATTTTAAGGGTGGACGCCATTACTATTACAAGAGTGGAGGTCCATTACAAAATGGTAGTGGTATCGGTAGTGTTTATGCTGAATATTGTGGTTTGGTGTTTGATATTGCTAATAATTATTTGTCAGCACCTTGGCATAATGCAGGACCTATATGTGGACCAGGTAATATTTATGCAAACATTGCTTACCCCGAAGTGCTAGATAAACAGGTATTTACAATAGAAGGTGGAAGTATAAAAATAGTAGATGGTACACAAGGCGCAGGTAAAGTATTAACAAGCGATGCTGCGGGCAAAGCCAGTTGGCAAGCTGGTAGCGGCACTCCTGCTGGTATGATTAGTACCTTTGCGGGCATAGTATTACCTGCAGGTTATTTTGCGTGTAATGGGGCTGCAGTAAGCCGTTCTACGTATGCTAATTTGTTTGCAGCCATAGGTGCTTCTTACGGTGCAGGAGATGGTTCTACTACCTTTAACCTACCCAACGTACCCACTGATTATACACTAGTGCAAGCCGCTAGTAACGTAGGTACACAAACCACAGGGCAAGTAATAAGCCATAACCATACATTTGTGGCTCAATCTTGGGGTGGTGCTACGCTACCGCCATCTGCAGTTTCGGGTAATTTTTCGGGTACAGATGGAGATATAGATGGATCAACTGTTGTTACAGGTTATGATAGATCAAGCGTTCCGCTTATAATGGCTAACACAGGTGGTGGAGCCAACTACCCATCAGGGCTTAGAATAACCTATTGCATTAAGTTTTAAGTAAAATAATTTTACACCAATAATTTAAGCCCTCAAAATGGCTAATAAAAGCTAAAACTAACATAGCCCACAGTTTTAATCGTGGGCTATGTTAGTTTTTTAGGATATACAAAAAATAGTTTTAGCCATTTTAAATACTCGATGTAATTTTGATTACTACGTATTCAAATATGCCATAATAATATCCGACACTGCACTTACTTTGGCTATTTTGTTATGCCCTAAACCTTGTGTTTCGTGCAATATTACGTTAGGTGCATTAAGTGTAAGTAAGGTGCGTGTTTCGGCTATTGGGCAAGGTATATCGTGGGTATCGTGGACTATGCACATACGTATGGTTAGATTATTTTTTATAACATCATAAATAGAATATTCATTTATGCGCATTCCTAAACGATTATTTACAAGACTGTACAACGAATCCATAACAAGTGGCGACAATTTTAAAATGTGTTGCAATGCGTTAAAATGTGTTTGCGAATACGGTGCAGGCGAAACTAAAACTAATTTTATGTTGTCCACATTTTTTGTTTCTTGCACTGCAAATGTACTTACCAATGTACCCAAGGAGTGCGCCATTAGTGCATCAAACGGAGCATATTCGTGGAGTATTTTGCTTATTAATTGTTGGTACTCTATGGCATTGGTACTCTTACCTGTTGATAAACCGTGGGCTATAGCATCTAATGCAAAAATTTCGTAGTTACTGGCAAGTAATAAGGGATAGTAATATTTCCAAAAACCACTGTCAGATTCCCAACCATGCACCAACAATATACGTTTGGTAGCATTTTCATTTTTAATGTAATATAAGTTAGCAGTTTGTCCATTATACTCAATAGCTATGCGCTGGGCTTGTTGCAATAAAGGTACTTGCAGGCTACGTTTGCTTTTGGTACGTGGTGTGGTAAATAATTTTAATGCAAATTCGGCAGCGTGTTTTGGGCTTATTATTGCCAATGCTTTTATACGTAAGCGTGTATAGTGTAGTACACTATTTACAATTATTGTATTGGCAAATGATTTCATTATTTTATTTCAAAATTCAATAACTCTTTACCCTCAAGTATACCTACTAACACATCGCCAATGGCAACTGCACCAACACCTGCGGGAGTTCCAGTGTATATTAAATCGCCCGTACGCAGGGTTATAAACGTAGATATTTCGGCAATTATTTTATCAAAGTTAAATAGCATATTTTGGCTAAAACCATGTTGCACCAAGGTATTGTTTTTGTGTAATTGAAACTCAATATTACTTGCATTGGTCAAACTGTCTAACTCCACAAATGTGCCTACTACAGCAGAGTTATCAAAGCATTTGGCACGTTCCCACGGTAAGCCTTTTTCTTTTACTTGGTCTTGTATATCTCGTGCTGTAAAATCTATACCTACCGTTATTTGATTGTAATAGCGGTGTGCAAATTTCTCGGCAATATTTTTACCTTGTTTATTTATTTTAAGTACCAACTCCAATTCATAATGCAAATTAGTAGTGAACGATGGATAGTAAAACGGTTCGTTATTATCTAGCAAAGCTGTGTCGGGCTTACAAAATATAACAGGTTGTGTGGGCACAGCGTTGTTTAATTCTTTGGCGTGGTCGGCGTAATTGCGCCCAATACATATTATTTTCATGGTGTGTAATAGTTAAGTTTTTATACTTCTCAACGCTTAGTTTTTAAACGTAATTCACAATTTTTAATTCGTAATTAACTGCCACTTATTGCCCACGAGTAGTATTCATGCGGTAATAGCCCAATAGTTGGTCGTAATATTTGCCTTGTGTTTGGGCATATACAAGTAGTTTATAATCATTTTCAGTATCAAAATAATCGCCTTCAATACTACTTGCATCGCCAATGCTTTCGCCATATTTAACTAAGCGATATTCGTAGTTATAATAGCCTTGTTTCAAGGTCATTTTAGCATAATATGCACCCATGGCTTTGTCGTAAGTAAGTTTGTTTTCGGGCGTGTAAGCAAAGTTACTCAACTGCCCATATACATACAACTCGCCGTCTTTAAACGGTTCTGTTTTAGGATAATAAAATCGTACATAAGCATAATCAGCATCTGTTTCGGGATTGCGTGCAAGTACCGAATTAATTAGGTATTTTCCATTCAAATCACCTTTATAAAAATAACGTTTGCTGCGTAAGGCATCGTTTTGTAAATACACGTTGTAATGCTTACTAGTGTCAAACTCTATGGTATTAACGTACTGCGTGGTATATCTAAAATTTCTAAAATCAAATTCTCTATAATCGTTTCCTGCTGCAATGCTATTGTCATTGGAGTTACCGTACGTACATTCAGTACCGTTTAGGAACGTAGGTTGCAAACCACGAGTAGCCTCGTTCCAATCGTTATTTTTAATCAGTACAACTTTCAAATCGCTAAACGGCGAAGCTATATTTAACTTACCATAATCCAATTTAAAATCTATTTCTTGGTGTGTGTTGCGCTTACTTACCACGCCCGAACGCATGTACTGTGTGCTTATATTTATTTGATTATCTACCACTATAAAACGATAGGTAAGTACAAGGTTATTTACATCGTAGTTTTCATATACTTTTAGCAAATAATTTCCCGATTTAGTTATTTGCACATACTCGTTGGGTAAGGTAGTTTCGTAGTGTATATAGCCCTGCGATGTATTAAATGAGTATTTATAACTGCGTATAATATCCTCGGCAAAACCTACTGTATATTCGGCAGGGGTTAATCTGTCGGGCTCCCAATTGCTATCGCAATGTATAAATGTGTAGTTGTAACTTTTTAAATCGCGCGATAGGTTGTCAAAACTCAACAATAATTGTTCGGCTCCACCAAGCTCTATCATAGCATCGCTTTGGTCAAAACCTTTGCGACGCAACTGTACAGTTTTTACACTTAATTGATACACCCGATTATCATACTTTAAGTCTTGTTTTACATAATCGTCTTGCGCTAGTAATAGCATGGGCTGTAGGAGTACTAGTAGCGTTATGAATTTCATTATTATTGCAAATAATTTTTGTTGTTAAAAACAATTGTTTTAGTCAAGTTTTTTAAATCGGCATTGGCGCGCAATATCATATTTTCGCTATTAGGAAACGGTATAAATGCCCCTTGCAATTTCTTTTTAGTTTCGGGTTTTAATGCGTTAATATCTCCTTGTGCTCCAGCAAAAAAATTATTAAAATTACTTACATAAGCAACAGGTTCGGTTTTTAGCACTTGCTGTGTAGTTACATCTATGTAGTCGAGCGAGCCGCCTATGCTTGCTTCCTTGTGTTGTTGCGTTTCCAATACATTGCAACTTATGGTTTTAAATTTTGGAGTTTTAATATCGTTACCTAAGCTATCTTTTTTAACATTACCACGGCTATCGTACACATAGCTGTAGCCATCGGCTATTTGTTTGGTTTCGGTATACCGGTTTTCTTTTAGCTGTTCGGGAAGTACATTTATACCTTTAAGAGTTAGAAGTATGTAGTAATTATAAGCTGTGCTGCTTTGCAATTCATTATCAAAAGTTATCCATTTACTATTTAAATCGCGCACACCCATTTGCAACAATTCTTTTTCGAAACCAGGAGGCAACACACTATTGGTTTTGTTAAGTATTTTAAGCAATACGTGGGTTTGGCCTTTGGTTAAGGCTTCGTTCATTAATGTGGGTAAGTCTTTATAATCGGCATACAAACGTTGTGTTTCCAAAAAGTTAGTGTACGCGTTGCGTGCCGAGTAACGGTCGCTATTTTGCAATTCGGCTTTACCTTTTGTGTAATAATACTCGGCAGCTTTTTGTTTGCTTGCAAGCATATCATCATCATAATTTATGTAGTCAAATTGTGCTTTTCGTTTGGTAGGTAATTTTACATATAACACAGGCAATGGACGTAATTTTTCTTGACGCACTTTCATACGAGTATATATATCGTATATTTCGTCGTAGTTGCTGGGTCTCCCTTCTTTTTTTAAATAGGCTATACGGTCATTATCTACTTGGTTTGCCTTGCTGTAAGCATCTTCCAAGGTTTTTATATTTTTATCAGAGACTTTTCCTTTACGTATTTTTTTTATTGCTAAATTAATGGCTTCGTCGTAACGACCTTTTAACAATGCCTTTTGAGCGGTGTAGCAACTACTAAGCAGCGTGGTAATAACTAGTAGAGTAATTAATTTTTTCATGGTGCTAAGTGGCTTTATAATTAATGTGTAAACATAATTGAACAAATGTCGTTAAACAAAAACTTTACCAGTTTTTTTTTGTAGTAATAAAACATTCATTTTTCAACAAGTAATCATGGTCCGTTGTTACTTTCAACTATAAGCTAAAAATATTGAATATTTTTAGCTTATCTCTTTTTTAAGAAAGTAGTATTACCTGCGTATTTACTTTGGTTTTAATTGCTAAATTCGCAATTAGAAAATTAATCATTTATTTAAAATTTATACCTCAAATGAAAATTCTAGTTTGCATAAGCAAAGCCCCCGATACTACCACCAAAGTAGTATTTAAAGACGCCAACACGGCGTTTGTAGAAGAAAACGTAACTTGGATTTTAAATCCATACGACGAATGGTATGCACTTGTACGTGCCCTTGAACTTAAAGAAGCGCAAGGCGGTAACGTTACGGTACTTAATGTAGGTGCAGCCGACAATGAAGCTATTATACGCAAAGCATTTGCACTAGGTGCTGACGATGCCGTACGTATAGACGCAGAGCCTACTGATGCCTTTGTAACGGCTAGTAACATTGCATCATACGCTAAAGATAAAAACTACGATTTAATATTATTTGGAAAAGAAACCATTAATTATAATGGTGGAGAAGTAGGCGGAATGGTTGCCGAATTATTAGATTTAACATACGTGTCTATGGCATCAAAATTAGACATAGCTGGCGGTGTAGCTACCATGGAGCGTGACATAACCAACGGTGTAGAAATTATTGAAGCTAAATTGCCATTGGTAATAAGCGCACAAAAAGGAATGGCTGAGCAACGTATACCTAACATGCGTGGTATAATGGCAGCACGTTCTAAAACTATTGAAACTGTTGCTGCTAATGGTGCTAGCGCACTTTCGGTTACTAAACAATTTGAATTACCCGCCGAAAAATCGGGGTGCAAATATTACACTGCCGACCAAATGGACGAGTTGGTACAAGCATTACATGCAGAAGCTAAGGTTATTTAATTGTTACTAAATAAATATTCATTAAAAAAATAGATAATCATGTCAGTTTTAATATACACAGAATCTGCCGCAGGCAAAATAAAAAAAGCAAGCATTGAAGCCGTATTCTACGGTAGTAAAATAGCTGCTCAACTTAACACACAAGTAGTAGTGCTAAACATAGGCGATGCGTCTGACAATGACCTTGCAGCCTTTGGTAATGTTGGTGCAACAAAAGTGTTAAAATATGCACCACTTACAACATTAGATAGCAAAGCCCAAAGCAAAATTGCTGGTGCTGCTGTTGAGCAAGAGCAAGCCACAGTAATAATATTTACTAACGACTTAGTAGCAAAAGCTATAGCTCCACGTTTATCTGCACGCTACACTGCAGGTATGGTAACTAACGTAACTAACTATCCTGTAATTACTGGCAGTTCGTTTGTGGTACGCAAACCCGTATTTAGTGGTAAAGCATTTGTTGATTACGAATTATCAAGCGCTAAAAAAATAATAGTTATTTCGCCTAACTCGTTTCCCGTTGAAAAAACAAATAACGTTGCAACTGTTAGCAACCTAAGCTATGCACTTGCGCCAAGCGATATTACGATTACATTAAAAGAAGTTAAAAAAGACAATACCGACCATATACCATTGCCAGAGGCTGAGTTAGTAGTATCGGGCGGTCGTGGTTTAAAAGGCCCAGAAAACTGGAGTATAGTAGAAGATTTAGCAAAAGCATTGGGTGCTGCTACAGCATGCTCACGTCCTGTGTCGGACATAGGCTGGAGACCGCACCACGAACACGTAGGACAAACAGGTATAGCAGTAAAACCTAATCTATATATAGCAGCAGGTATTAGCGGTGCTATACAACATTTGGCGGGTGTTAATCAAAGTAAAACCATAGTAGTTATTAATACCGACAAAGAAGCTCCTTTCTTTAAAGCTGCTGATTATGGTATAGTGGGAGATGTGTTTGAAGTACTACCAAAACTTACTGCCGCAGTAGCTAAATTTAAAGCCAACGCTAACTAATTAAGATTAATACAATAAGTGTGTACATTACTAAAGTAACAATTGTATATACAATAGAAAAAAGCATTTACCATTGAAAAAAATAAAGTTAGAAATAGCAGGTTTATCGTACAGTCAATCTCAATCGGGGGCGTATGCCTTAGTATTGGTGGAGGAGCAAGGGCAACGTCGTTTACCTATAATTATAGGTGGTTTTGAAGCGCAAGCTATTGCCATTGAATTAGAAAAAATGACACCAAGCCGTCCGCTTACACACGATTTGTTTAAATCGTTTGCTGATGCTTTTGAAGTAAGTATGCAGGAAATAATTATATACAATTTGGTAGAGGGTATTTTCTTTTCAAAAATTGTGTGTAATAAAGAAAATAAGCAAATAGAGATAGATGCACGCACCAGCGATGCTATTGCACTTGCAGTGCGATTTGGAGCTAATATTTATACGTACGAATTTATATTAGCATCAGCCGGTATATTGCTAGAGGGCAACACCGATACGGATAGTGCCACCACCGAAACCCAAGAGGAAGAGACAGTAACAAACGAAACCGATGCACTAAGCATTGAAGATTTGCAGCAAGAATTAAACACAGCAATTGCCAACGAAGATTACGAAAAAGCATCACAATTGCGAGACGTAATAACTAAGCGACAAAGTAATTAGTAGCTTGTACTATTATTTATTGAGCCATAAAAGCCACACAGTGTGTGGCTTTTATGGCTCAATATTTTTGACGAAAAATAAAACAGGATACTGTAACTTACTATTTTTTTTAATGTAACAATTTACCTGCTTTAGTAAGTTCGTTTATATATTTTAAGTAGAGTAGATATTATAATATTAATATTTAAAGTATTAAAATACTAAATGTAGCACTAAGTTTAGAATAATACATTAAGGCTACACGCAATGTGTTTTTGTTGCTGTATTGGTATATTTTTATTAATAGCAGTTGAGCATTTTGCAAACAATAAGCAACATAATTGCTGCTAAATACACTGCGTATTGTTTTTTGAAAAAGTTATTGTTTGCAATAAAAATTACACTAATAAAAAACACAGTAAAACCAAGTAGTTAAAACGATTTTCCGTGTGTTAAACTTACTATTTTCTTAAATAAAAAAGGTAAATTATTCAACAACTTTAAACTCCATAA